>JAHOYU010000200.1 GCA_019038625.1 Candidatus Latescibacterota bacterium
AAATAGCGGGATGATCCTCGAGACCGACCATGTCAGAAATATCGTATATGCTTCCCCGCGCTATGCCCGGGAGGTCTTTTATTCTGATGACAACTGCGCGACATGGACAACATTGCCGATATTGCCGGGGGAATATTCGCACTATACCTCCGATTTATTGGTCGATGGGGAAAGCACCCTGTATCTGTTCGCGAGAGATATCCTGTTGAAGTATCCGGTCAATGAAGGAGAGTGGGTCGATATCACTCCTGAACATGACGGTTTAAACATGAGTCATTTTATGCTCGGTGAGGATGGCAGTCTGTATATGGTCTTGTGGGAAGGACGCGTTTTATGGTCGGGTGACGGAGGGGGAAGCTGGCAGGTAAAGGACTGGAATACGGCTGGAATGTACCTACTCATGATCTTTTCGAACAGAAACTGTCTTTTCCTCGTGGATGGAAATTATTCCTCGTTCCTGTGTCGATCGTGCGATGAAGGAATTAGCTGGCAGAGTGCGGGGCGGTTGGATGTCCATATTCAGGACCTGCTGGTAGACTCGTCGGGGGGAATGATCGGTTTCACCGGGATCCGTCTGCACAGAAGGGGTGAAGCAGACGATATGTGGACCTATATCTGGACATACATGGATGGAGGATGCTGGCAGGATAGTCATCCAAACTCGGTACTGACAGGTCTCTGTCCTGATGGTGACATCCTGGTCTCATACTGCGGACTTACAAGAATTCCCGGTGAAGGAGGCCCGGGATATAGAATGATGGGAGAGGATACACTGGTGATCTCGATAGAGATCGATCCAGCGGGAATGATATTTCTGGCAACGGATAATGGAGTCATGAGGTCTATGGACTATGGTGACTCCTGGGAAACAATCCTGCCCGAGCTGACAAATGTGCTGGAGTTGGAAGCGAATGCTGACAGTACCGTATATATTGCCACGGAAAATGGCCTCCTGATCTCGGAGGATTACGGCAGCACGTGGGAGACATTGATCGATTCCACTGTGGTGAACTCGATCACATCGGACTCGGACGGATCGATATACGCTGGAGTCGAGGGTGGCATCATGTTTTCAGCGGACAGGGGCAGGAACTGGGAGATGATCAGGTTCGAAGGTTATCTCGAGACTCCCAGAACTCTGGAGATGTCATCAGGGGGACGTGTAGTCGCCCTGACCAATTACAGGAGGCTGTATCTGATCGAGAAAGGATGCGCCGACCATCGAGTGATCTTCTCCGAACTCCCTTCTGGAATCAGCATCCTGATAGGTGAAGACGGATATCTCTATTACTTTGTGAGTCAGATATTCCGATATTCTGTGCCGGTCGACATGCTTTAGACCTGAACAGGTGATGCCTCAATGGGCATCGACGCGGGGCTCCATCCGACGCCTATTCTTCTTCATCCATCTTCTCAAGGATATCTATCCAGGCCTTCATCGTATCTTCATCGGGATCAGCGAGGATCGCTTTCTGAACATTTTCAGCCTCGTGGGCCCGCAAAGCTTTCAGGATGGCAGAAGCGCACACTTCCCTGTTCAGGCCTGCCGCTTCGGGGAAGAATCCCGGGATAGCCAGTGTCTCGCTGCCAAGTTCCTCGGCCATCCGTAGAGCTTCAGAGATGGACTCTATCAAACGTTTTTCCGTGACCGCGCCCTGCCCGCCGGTCAGCACATGGATGATTTTACCCGTAGCCAGTCTGCCCGAAGTAGTGGTGATCACGCCCTGAGCATTTTCTTTAATACCTGTCTTGAGCTCTTCTTCTACTTCATCCCCCGCTTCTCCCCTGATGACGAGAGCAGTCCCTGTCCTCATCGAGCCGTCTTCCGGGACGGGACAGATGATCGCGTCGGAGAAAACGTCAGTAACATTCGCCTGCCTGACGGAAATGCCTGTATCCCCGATAGCAGTGAGATATTTATTCTCGTCCATCGCGATTCCGGCGAGGATCACTTCCGGCCTCTTTTTAAAATCTGATATGATGGTCGTTCCTGTCTTTCCGGCATGCAGGGCAGCGCTGATTACTTCATCGGGTGATATCTCTCCATGATCCCAGGCAAGGAGCTTGTCGGACAGTGGGGAGAGTAGATCATGACATTTACGAATCTTGATATTTTCTATGAACTGTGTTTTTCTTTCGTCTCTTTCATTGTCGATATTCCAGAACATTTTATTCCTCCCTTTTCTGTTGTTATGGTTATAACGTAGTTTGACACAGTTGTCATACGGATAAGTTCGGTCTTTATAGAATCTGGCTGTTGTTGTAGAATCCCTGTTCCGGAGCCGGCTTTCTCCAGTGGTGGCGAAGCAAAAGCTTTACGATAGCCGGCAGGACGATCAGATATATTTATTTATTCCCTGAAAGGAGCATCATGATACGAGGAATGATCAGAAACAACTGGCACGCTGCCCTTGTCCTTGTAGCGCTGGCCGCGTTGGTAGTGGTATCTACCGTTCCTGCTTCGGCTGAGGGCGAAAGTCCATGGACCCCGAAAGACATCTGGAAACTGAAGAGGGTCGGAGACAACCAGGTCTCGCCCGACGGAAAATGGATAGCCTATGTCGTGTCGGTCACCGATTACGAAGAGAACAGCGGAAATTCCGATATCTGGATAATATCATCGGAGGGCGGTGAACCGAAGAGGCTCACTACAAGTCCAAAAAGTGACAATCATCCGAGGTGGTCACCCTGTGGGACAAAGATCGCCTTTCTCTCGGGCAGGGAAGGTTCACGCCAGGTCTACATCATTCCCGTAAATGGTGGTGAGGCGATGAGGGTGACCGATTTCCCGGGGGGAGTCGGAGAACTGGAATGGCTTCCCGACGGCAGCGGATTCATATTTACCGGCCGGGTATATCCCGATTGTCCCGACCTTGACTGTGTAAAGGAAAGAGACGAAGCAAAAGAAGAGAGAAAGGTCTCGGCCATAGTCCACAGGACTCTCATGTATCGGCACTGGGACACATATGAAGACGGTAAGGCGCAGCATATATTCAGGGTCGGAGTCGAGGGGGGCGACCCTGTCGATCTCACTCCCGGGCTTGAGTTCGACGCGCTCACATACTGGCTCGCATCGGCCGGCAGAGATTTCGACATCAGTCCGGACGGGAGCACGGTCTATTTCGCGGGAAAACAGGAAAAGGACCAGGCGGTCTCCTACAATGAGGAGATATGGGCGGTATCGACCGCAGGTGGTGAGATAAGGCAGATCACTTCGAACCCGGCAGCCGACAGTCATCCTCGTATATCTCCTTCAGGCAAGTATCTTGCGTGGCGTGCGACACGCCGGCCCGGTTACGAGTCGGACAGGTACGAGTTGATGGTGATGGCCCTTCCCTCCGGCGAACTGGTCAGCCTCACAGCAGGTTTTGACAGGAGTGTGGGCGCCTTCTTCTGGAGTCATGATGGGAAGAAACTCTTTTTCCAGATCGAGGATACGAGCGATATCAATCTGATGAGTGTTCCCGCAAAGGGTGGAAAGATTTCTACAGTGATAGGCCGTGAAAACTCTGGCAGGGGATATCATCTCGGTGTAGATCCCGGACCGAAAGACAAGTTCTTCACCTATCTTTACCGCACGATGGAGCACTACTATGAGATCTTCAGGTGCGATAGTAAGGGTAAAAAGGTCAGAAAACTTACCGGTGTGAACGATGAAGTCTACGCGGAACACCATTTCCCCACAGCCGAAGAGGTCTGGTTCGATGGAGCCGGGGGAACAAAGATACATGGATTTCTCATCAAGCCGATGAATTTCGATCCCACGAAGAAATATCCGATGCTGGTCAGGATCCATGGAGGACCCCAGCAGATGTTCGGGTTTGCATACAGGACCGAGTTCGCGATGTTCTCGGGCGCGGACTACGCGGTCTTCTTCTGCAATCCACGTGGTTCAACAGGGTATGGGCAGGAGATATGCGATGGTATCAACTATGATTGGGGTGGCAAGGTAATTCAGGATATCAGAAACGGTGTCCGCCATGTTCTTGAAAACAACGAATGGATCGATCCTGCCGCGGTCGGTGCCTGGGGAGGCTCCTTCGGCGGTTTTGTCTGCAACTGGTTCCAGGGGCACAATGAAGACGGCATGTTCTCCGTGCTTGTCTCTCACGCTGGAGAGGCCGACCAGTGGAGTTCATACGGAAGCACCGAGGAGTTGTGGTTTCCGGAATGGGAATTCGGCGGGACCCCCTGGGACACCCCAGAGCTGACCGACGAGCTGTCGCCGATCCGGTACGCGAACAATTTTTCGACTCCACACCTGATCATCCATGGCGAACTGGACTACAGGGTGCCGATCACGGGGGGAGAGCAGATGTTCACGGCTCTCCAGAGACTCGGTGTGCCGTCGAAGATGATAAGGTATCCGGATGAAGACCACTGGATACTCCAACCCCACAATGCCCGGTTCTGGTACGCGTCGATACTCGACTGGTTCGAGCAATGGTTGCGGCGGGACGGAGAGGAAATGCCGATAGAGGACTTTGAGGATCTATAGGTCTTTCAGGTGGAGCCGGAAATATTGATTGCGGCAAAAGGGGTATCTATCGGGATCTGTCGAGTGTGTCGAGGGCCATGCGAGCTCCCTTGTTCGACGGGTCGAGTCGGAGGGCCTCGGTAAAAGCATCGCGGGCCAGATGTCGTTCGCCCTTGCCCGCGTATACAATGCCCAGGCGCGTGTAATGGCCCGCTTCACCCGCCGCGGTATCCTTCGCGACAGTCGTGTTGACCAGGCGTACAAGCAGAAAGAGGGCGGCCAGCATAAGTACCAGCTCTGTCCAGCGCCTGTCCCTGAAAAGTTTCAACAGTCCGGTCATAGATGCCGCCGCAAGGGGGACCAGGAATACGACGACCGGGAGACGGTATCTTGCCAGCACATAGAACGCCAGAGCGGCAGCGAGGTAGGTGAGTATCCCTCCGTAGAGCGGCCATAGCCTGCCTGCTCTTTCCCTGGAAAGAAAAATGCCGAGCAGACCCAGTGGCGCGATGAGTCCGAAAGTCAATAGAGGGAGGGACAAAATGCCCCCGAATCTTCTGTGAAACGTCAGGCTTTCGACATTCGCCCGTTCGTAGTCGTTCCAGAAAAAAAGTGTCTTCTGCCAGAGAAGATGGAAGAAACTGCCCGGATTATCCATGTCATGTCGGACACCCTTCCTCAGCCAGAACGACGACACCTCGCTTGCTGACAGCTTTTTCCCAGACTCCGATTCGGCTATAGAGTGCATCCTGGTCTGCTGTACCTCAGGTGTGCCTCCCAGCGATCGTCCCCGATATCCGGGGATCGAATAAAAACCGTTAGCTTTCGGGTTGTTACCGATATACATGTTGATGCCACCCCCGGTCGTCAGGGGGATGAACTCACCCGAGACTATCGAATTTCTGATGGTGAGTGGGGCGACTGCCAGGATGAGGCCCGCGAACATCAATATGCTCCGGCCGACATAAGAGCTTATGTTGAATCGGGGATGGGACTTATTCATCCTGATAGCCAGATGGATGAAGGCGAAAGGCAGAAGCAGAAGCGCTACGGGCTTGGCGACTACGGACAGGCCAAGAACGAATCCCGCCAGCAGGAGTCTTGGTCTTCCCGGATATCCCGACTCCGGCACGAGGAGGAATACGAACAATGTATTCAGAAACAGTATCAGTGTCGCTGGAACCAACACACTTTCGTAAAAGATCGCTGGCAGGTAAAGGGCCATGATCAGACCGGACAGGATACCAGCTGTCGATGACCGGAAAAGCCGCCGGGTCGAGGTTATCATCAGCGCGCAGGTCAGCGTCCCCAGTATGGCATGGACAGCTCTGACAGCGGTGAGACCCGGTCCGGCGATGCGATAGATGACAGAGATAAACCATGGGAATAGTGGCGCCTGCATCAGCCTGGTAGGGACATCTTCGCCGCCCCATACCAGGAATTTTGCCCACTGATCGTATATAGCGGCATCCAGGGTAAGATCCCCGGCAAGCGGATCGAGCTTTGCGGTGAAGATGACATGAAGGACCCTGACAGCCAGGGCCAGGAATATGACTGCAGCGGCAAGGAAGGATTCGTTTACAAATATTTTATTCTGATATTTGTTTTTCACCGGCCTCTTTTCGGGCTAGCCTGGAAAATCTTCTTCGATGATATTTTCTATCATCCGTTCATCCTCGTTTTGTCTGATAAGCGACAAGACATGCTCGAATTCTGTCTTTACATCTTCTTCGAAACACTCGACCATATTCTTCGTTCGCTTACCGCTGTTTATCCTCGTGAACCTCAGGCGCCGCAGAAGAGATTCATATGACTTGTCCGATGTGTAGGCTGACAGGGTATATCTGGCTACGAACTCTCCGCACTCTGCGCATTCGATGTAGACACGGATCTTTTCGCCCTTGCAGAAATACATATTGTTTTTGGTCGACGTAGAGTCGCATCCGGGGCAACGTTCCGTCCTCGCGCTTTCACTCGATGTAGTCCTGTCTTTTTCCATTTCACCCCTTCTTCCGGTGAAAAACCGTCTCCTGTCATTAGAACAGGAAGTAAATAAACAATGTTATAAACACTGTTGAAATGGCGGTGATTATCGAGCCACCCTTAATCATGTCTCTTATCTGAACGTAGCCCGAACCGTAGGCGATAGCGTTCGGTGGAGTGCTTATAGGAAGTATCATGGCTGCTGAGGCTGCGATTGCTACCGTGACCGCGCTGGTCTCCGGTGCTACGGCGGCTATTCCTGTCACTATCGGCATCAGCAGGTTGGCAGTCGCGCTGTTGGATATGAACGTAGTCATCACTGCCGCCGCGACAGCGAATATCAACAGTATGAGGAATATCTCCATTCCCGCGAAGGGAATCAAGCCGACGATCCAGTCGGCGAGGCCGCTCTGTTTCATGGCCACTCCCAGGCTCATTCCGCCCCCGATTATGAAAAGGATCCCCCAGCCCATTTCCTTCAGGTCATCATCGCCGAGAAGGCCCAGCCCGAAGAATACGACGAGAGGAATGATGGCTACGATCGATGAGGGTATCCCATGGATACCTCCGGTCAGCCAGAGGAGGACGACGACGGCGAAGACGACAAGGATGAAAATCGATTTATGGTCCAGCTTCTCTTCGTCCACTGGAATCGACATGTTTATATTTTTGACCCCTGCCGGGAAGAGCCGGCAGAGCAGGATCCAGCATATGGTGAGTAATACTATTACCACCGGAATACCCCGGAGCATCCAGCCGGCGAAAGACATCCCGCGGCCCATCTGTTCGAGGATGCCCATCGCTATCGCATTTGGCGGTGTGCCTATGGGTGTCCCAATCCCTCCGATATTTGCGGCGAAGGGTATGCCAAGAATGATCGCTTTTCTGAAAGGTTCCTCATGCGGAATGGATTTGATGACGGGAATGGCTACGGCGATCATCAGCGCGGTGGTAGCCGTATTGGACATCCACATGGAAAGAAATGCAGTTGTGATCATCATGCCGAGAAGGACGCGAGAGGGCCTTGTCCCGACATGGCGGAGGATGGATCTGGATATCCTTTCGTCCAGACCGTACCTTTTGACGGCGCTGGCCATCACGAATCCCCCCAGGAAGAGCAGGACGACCGACCCGAAGAACGGGGTCAGGAACATGGTGTAGCCACTTTTATCCAGCCCCAGAGGACCTCCGAACCTGCCGAGAAAGACCACTTCCAGGAAGACGATGATAAAAGATGTGACATAAAGCGGAAAGGGTTCGATTATCCAGAGGAGGGCTGCCGTAGTGAAGATGCCGAAAGTAATCCGCCCCGCATCACTCAGCCCGTCAGGGCGAATGAGAGTGACGGCGTATCCGGCAGCCAGGGCGATCGACAGGATAATGAGTGTTTTGATGTTCTTCTGTGTCAGGATCTCGAAACTCATTGTTTTTCTCCAGGAGTTTCTACCTGCTTTTTTCTGGCAGGGCGGTAGATCCATTTGAAGGCTGTCCACGCAAGAAAGGCGAGCGAGGCACCTATGATCATTCCCGCAAGGACGTCAAGAGGCCAGTGGACGCCGATATAGATCCGGGAATAGGATACGGCAAATGCTATTACCAGCAGATATATAAGACTCTTTCTGTAGACCAGTCCGAGAAACAGCATGGCCCCTGTCATGTTGGCCGCGTGATTGGACGGAAAGGAGAATGACGATTTATAGCTTCGAACTACTTCCATGGGGGTGGTTATCCATCCTTCTATGCCATGCCAGAGGTGGACTCCGCCCAGGACTTCGCAAGGTCTCATCCGTCCTACAAGCGGTTTAATGAGGGAAGCGCAAAGCTGGTCCGTTGCCGCGACGAGCGGGATCATCATAAGGGCTGCCCACCGGCCTTTTGCCTTGCCGAAGATCATCAGCGCAACCCAAACGAGGACAAGAACGATCCTCCACTT
Source organism: Candidatus Latescibacterota bacterium (assembly GCA_019038625.1). Lineage (NCBI taxonomy): Bacteria > Pseudomonadati > Candidatus Latescibacterota > Candidatus Latescibacterota bacterium. Next base: position 8,394 of record JAHOYU010000200.1, read on the forward strand.
TCTGAAGTCGGTGACGATCGGCATCAACAGGTCGAAGAATGGGTTTACCGCTTTTCCGTTGAGGAGCCGGAAGGCGCCCAGGTCGGGCGCGTCGACGTCACCTGTCTCCGTTGCTGATGACGGAACCGGGAGAAATGTCATCATGACAAGTGCTGCCGAAACATATATCAATATCCTGAAATTCATCGTTCGAATATTGCATCATTTTTCGGAAAAAACAAGGGCTGTTCCCTGGTAGTCGCCGCCGCCGGGTCAGACACAAAGGGAATCATATGCTGAGCTGACTATATCGCAGGATACGTCCCAGCTGTACATCGGAGCGGATGCTGCCGCTCGAGAGGCCAGCGAATGACGCAACCCCTGATCCTCAATGATCATTCTCAGGGCGGCTGCCAGTGCTTCGGAATCAGAACAATCAACACATATGCCTGCATCCACAGCGACCTCCTGACAGCAACCTGCATCTGTAGTGACGACGGGAAGACCGCAGGCCATTGCTTCAAGAAGAGCTTTCGGGAATCCCTCTGACACAGAGGACATCACATAGATCGAGCTTTCTCCCAGAAGTTTAACCAGCTGGTCATGATCCAGTCTTCCCGGCATCCTGACTTTTCCCGTCAGGCCTGCTTCCTCGATCTGATTTTCAAGCTCATCTCTCAGCGGGCCCTCTCCGGCTATGACGAGATCGTACTGAGTGTCGGTGAGTGTGGAGAAAGCATCAATAAGGTATTTGTACCCTTTCTGCCAGCGCAGATTGCCGACTGCGACGACCTGTTTTTTTCGGGAAAGCCCCAGGTCCCTGAATTTGTCCAGATCCACTCCATTCGGTGTGTAGATGATCCTGGAATGAGGCAGGAAGCTCTGGAGGTCAGCTCGCATCGAGAGAGACACATGGAAGAACAGGTCTACAAGGCGGGGAAGGACCCATTTTAGAAAAGGATTCTTTTTTATCCTCAACAGGTCGGACCCATGGAATGTCATGCATATTTTTGATCTCAATATGAAACGGGCCCAGGCGGCATGAAGCAGGTAGAGGGGAGAATGTATATGAAGTATGTCCGGGTGGAAGCGGGTCATCGGGTTTATCGATACGAGCAGGAACTTCAGGAGCCCAAAGATCTTTTTCAGGGCCACGCCCGCGTTCAGCCTCTCCGAAAACGCCGGACTTGAGTAATCGATCATCCTGAGGTCGATATGGTCACCGACAGGGAGGGGGTCGGCTGTCTTCCGTGTGAGGAATAACGTCGGGTTCTCCATAGCCTTGCAGAGCTGATATCCGGGAAGTCCGACGCCTTGTGAATCGATTGACGGAAATGAAGCGATGCGGCAGATCTTCAGCATATTCTCGGCAGGATCTTTCAATAGTAATTAGCCCTCCGGGGGATCTTTCCCCGATAGATCGTGTACCCTATTCTTCCAAGGGAGAATGATAACAGCACGATAGCATACGCGGGGATCAGATACGCCCTGATGTCCGTTCCGAAGATCCGTTCCACGATAAGGGCGAGGATGTACACGTTCAGGAACGACTGAATACTTGTGATGTGTCCGATTGACAGAACAAACTTCTTTGCGATCCCGGGGAGTCCGCTTTTCTCCTGGCCCTGGCGGCCTTCCTCGATCTCGTCTCTTTCCGAGCTGCCGAAATTGGCTCTGAACCAGCAGTCGACGCCGGCCCTGTTCAGGGTCACGCCCATCATCAGGACAGCTCCAGATGCGAGTGCCACGCTCCATCCCGAATCCATCCAGTATCTGAAAGGAATGGAAAAGCAGATGATGTTATATACGAAATAGTGAGTGATGAAATCTAGATAGGCGCCTATGGGGCTGAAGGTCTGCCGGTAGCGCGCTACTTCTCCATCGCTCACATCGACGATAACATGGAGTCTGAAGAGAAGGTATCCTGCCACGGCCCAGTAGAGTCCCGGGCCGAGAAATGCCAGTGCGCCCACGATGCCGAGCGCGGTGAACAGATACGTGACCTGATTCGCGGACATCTTCATCAGGAGGAACAATCTTGTGAAATATATTGAGACCCTCGCGGCCAGCATCATGGTCCTTCGATTGTCTTCGTCATTGTCACGTCTGCATATATCTCTGAGCTGGGCGATAGATTCCATATTGCTCCCCTATACGTTGACTATGTCGGCTGCGTATTTTTCGATATGTTGTCTTATAAAGGACAGGTCCGAATGAAAATCGATTTCGGCCCAGTCATCCTCCGAGCATTCGAAGTAATTCACCGGGTATCCCCTGTCCATTATCTCCTGCAGTGCGGCCAGGTAGAAGATGTTCATGTTCTCCTTATTCCGGACCATCTTCTCCATCGTCTCGGATATGATCATGTGTCCCTTGTTTCGGAAGAAGATCATACCGATCGATTCGCCGTTGGCATCTTCTGACGGGATCTTTTTGTTTACTCTGAACACCCTGTTTTCTCCGGTCACTACCTTCATGTCGTCTTCGTCGTAATTCTCTTTCCGGTCGATGACCATGGTGATGTCGTTTCGTGATTCGATCAGGCCTGACAGCACATGGGGTTTGAAGACGTCATCACCGTTTACCAGGACGAAGTTTTCGTTTGTCTGCCTGATAGCCATCCACGCGGAAATAAGGTTGTTGCTGGTAGCGAAGAAAGGATTGTAACAGATCGAGATCGACATATCTTCGTAGCCGAGTACTTTCGCTTCTATCTGTTCGGTCTTGTATCCCGTCACGATCGTGACGTCCATGATTCCTGCCAGCGCTATATGGTCCAGCTGGCTTTCCAGTACGGTCTTGCCTCCGCCTACTTCGAGCAGGCTTTTCGGGCTGTTTTTCGTGAGAGGGTAAAGGCGCTCCCCCATACCAGCCGCCAGAATGATCACTCTCATGATTTCGGGTTCCACCATCAGACAGCCTCGTGTTCGAGACGTGTCTCTACTGCCGGAACCACACCCCCTTCCGGTTTGTCGATATACTCTCTGAACCAGATCTCAAGGTTCATAAGCATCCAGAGTTTCAATGCGGTATTGTGGTCCTCGACTTTCTCACTCCCTATGATCTTTTCGATCGCCGGGACATTGAATATGCCCCTCGAGTATGTTCGTCGGTCGAGGAGTATCTCTTTTATGAAGTTCATGTACCTTCCACCGAGCCACTTGTTGAGGGGCACGGGAAAGCCCATCTTTTTTCTTGTGATGACCTCTTCGGGAAGGCTGCCGGTGAAAGCTTTTTTCAGGATATACTTGGGTGTATCGAATACTTCGCTGATCTCATCGCTTGACATATAGGCTGCCATCACCCTGTGGACATCGCTTTTCCATCTTATCTTGTGATGAAAAGGTATGTTGAAGACATATTCGATAAGTTCGTGGTCTACGAATGGGACCCGGGCCTCGACCGATGTCGCCATCGTCGTCATGTCGACTCTCATAAGGAGATTCTCAAGATGTATCTTCTGGAAGACATAGAGCAGCTTCTCGTAATGCGATAATCCCTCTGCTGTCTTGAACTGGTCGGCGAAGACTTTCATTACCCGCGAATCATTGTCGATGTTGTCGAGGAGCTCTCTTGAGAGTAGCCTTTCCTTGTCGAGCATACTCATCCAATGGTATTTCCTGGTGAAATGATCCAGCTCGTCAAGAAAACTGCCGGCACCATATATCTGTCTGATCTTCGAAAGGAGCTGTTCCCTGTATTCAGGCAGGATCGTCTTGTCGTTTTCAAGAAACCTGGACCTTTCGAAGTCGAACGGACTTCTGAATATGCGTCCGTAACCGGCGAACAGTTCGTCCGCACCTTCGCCAGAGAGAACTACGGTGATATCCTTTTTCAGTTCCCTCGACATTATATGAAGTGGGACCTCGTTGGCTACGGCAAGGGGTGCGTCCTTGTATCTGATGAGTTCCGGTATCATGTCCGTATAGTCCCTGTCATCGATGATGATCTCTTTGTGATCCGTGCCATACATATCCGCGACAGCCCGGGCAAAGCCACGCTCGTTGAAATCTTCTTCAGGAAATCCGACCGTGTAGGTCTTGATCGGTTCGTTGCTCATTTGGGCCATCAGGGATACGATTATGGAGCTGTCCAGGCCTCCACTCAGGTAGGCGCCGATCGGCACGTCACTGATCATCCGGCGTTTGACGGATTTCTTCATCAGCGCGCTGATTTTCTTTATGTAGTGTTCTTCTCCCTGGTCCCGCCCGCCTGGTTTGAAGGGGATATCCCAGTACTGTTCCCTGGAAATATATCCATTTTCACAGACCATAAGGTGGCCAGGCGAAAGTTTCTCGATGTCTTTAAACAGGGTCCTGTCGCCCGGGACGCATCTGTAGCCGAGATAGCTTGATATCGACTCGGGATCAGCCTGGCGTTTGAATTTGGGATGAGCCAGGATCGATTTGACCTCCGAGGCAAAGAGCAGAGTATTGTCGACGACGGCTGTATAGAGTGGTTTGATGCCCAGACGGTCTCTGGCAAGCATCAGCCTGTTTCTGCTGGAGTCCCAGATCGCGATGGCGAACATCCCGTTGAATTGTTCGAGGCACTTTGTTCCCCATTGGCGATAGGAGGCCAGTATGACTTCAGTGTCAGAATTTGTTTGAAAGGAATGTCCTGAAGCCTTCAGTTTTTTCCTCAGTTCGCGGAAATTATAGATCTCTCCGTTGAATGCTATAGTGACGGTCCCGTCGGGAGTGGTCATCGGCTGGCCGCCAGTTTTGAGATCTATTATCGACAGCCTCCTGTGACCGAGACCTGTCCTTCCCTCGATAAAATAGCCAGAGTCGTCAGGCCCGCGATGGGTGAGGAGATCAGTCATCCTCCTCAACAGGACCGGGTCGACTTTTCTTCTGGATTCAAAATGAAATATACCTGCTATTCCACACATCTGATTCTCTTTCCGGTCCGGAGTGTTCCAATCCGGTACAACCGGGAGGACGTGACGGGCGCCTGGTGGCGCCCATCAACCGGACGCTATTAAATGGGCACCGGTTCTGAAATGGTGCCACTTACTGTTTCTTCGGAAATCAGGAACGGGACTTTAGTCTTTTAATGGCATGGGACTTTGGTAACAGGATTTTCATTCCTGGAGCGTGAAAGGGGGACTTAAGTCTTGATGGACCTATGATCTGCTCGATATATGTTTGTCAGCGTGTGGCAATTCGATGAGCCTGCTCGAAATTTCGAACCCGCCGATAATCGAATATAAGGCAGAACCCCTTATCTCAAACGGTAGTTCGACGAGTCTCGGTGGTGAAGCAGCGTTAAGACGGACGTCTTTTAGAAAATCTCCGCTTTCCTGGATCGATTCAGGTAGGGTAGAGATGAATATGAAGTCCATCAGCTGAACGGCCTCTTCGGGATGAAGGACACACATGACAGGCCGTCCGGGATCCTCGGCCCGTACGAGACGGAACGGGGGCTGTTTTCGGGTGAGCAGTTTCCCGATCTTCAGGTACGCGAAGGTGTTGGTTGTCTGAAAGGCCGGGACGAAGATACTGTATCTGTCATGGTTTTCGATCTTGTCGAGCAGGAAGGTCAGTTCACTTCCCGATGGGACTTTCCGGGCCTGGCTGATCCCGTGCAGGAGTTCCGCCCTTTTGCTGGCTACATCTACACCGGTCAGTTCATTCACCAGCTCGTCGAAATCGCCTGTTTCATGGGTTATCTCCGTTGTGGACAATGTGGCAGACAGCGATTGCAGATTTGTTACCGATTGCTCCACATTGTTTCTGAGAAGGTGTGGATCGATCAGGATCACCCAGAATGGCAGAAGCAGGGTCTCGGCTTCGGAATCCTCAGGCGCGGGAGATCTGAATACCTGCAGGGGTTCAAGGCCGGTGCCGGTAATGATCCAGTACCGGAAACAGGTCTCGCACTGGAAAGTGATATAACGTCCCATGACGGGAAGCTCAGTGCCGCAATGTCCGCATCTCAGATGCCTGACTGTGAATTCTCCACTCATATCACAACTCTCCTCCGAACCAAGTTTCCAGTCTGCCTTTTATCCAGTTCAGTGGATGGATGAATGTTCCATTGTGAAACGCGTCGAAAGTATACAATCCCACCAGGGTGATAGGGATAAGAGGCGGCCAGGTCAAGCCCATGATTGCCGCTGCCGCCGGGACATAGACCATGCTCCTGAAATCTATATGCTTTCGTTTCGGATGGTTGCCTCGGATGATCCTTCCATCGTTTCCGTCAACTGTGATCGAATAGATGATTTCCCTGTGACGGTATCGCATTATGTATATCGGATAATAGTACAGTGAGAAATCATTGTCGAAGATCCTGAACCTGCTTGCACGTACGATCGATCCAGTCGGAGTGGTAAGGCTCGACAGGTATTTGAACCCATTTTTTTCGGCGATCTTTCTGGGTTTCATCGGCAGGGCTATATTCACTTTCTTTTTCAGGTCGTGATCGAATTTGTCCCAGTCCAGGCTGCTTGCCTTGAGCGAGATGCCTTGAAGGCCGAGATGCCTCACCGAACAGGCGGGTGTCGACCAGTCGATCTTTTTGAATACAAGTTTGGAGAATGGGGTCCTCTCTTCCACAGTTTTATAATTGATATTTACGCCATGAGCAGAGGGTGTGGGGACTTCGATCTGTCTCCTTGTGACCTTTTCGCCGCAGACCCAACCGACCAGCCTGCCGTTCATCCGCCAGAAAGGAACGTTGATCAGTTGTATGTCAAGGATGGAGGCATGCCTGGCTTTTACCCGGCCATTGGTCTTTTCTCCGAGGTAATGAAGGGCTTCAAGGCGGGCCTTTCCGGCCGAGATCTTTGGCGGGAGATAGAACCCACGGACTCCCTTGGGGCGCATGATGTAAAGAGCCGAACCACAGTATCGACACTTTATACTCTTTTCGCCTTCATGGACTCTGATCGATCCTCCGCACTCGGGACAAGTAACACCGAATGTCTCGCTGGAGAGTTGTTCGGGAGTACCCCCGGAGCCTTCATCGGGTGATTCATCTATCTCCATCGTTTCAAGAGTGTCGATGGTCCCGATCCCATCATTCATTTCCCATCACCCTTTCGCGGATGCTGAATATCGCATATGCGATGGTCGAAACGATGATGATCAATCCGACGCGGCTGCCCCATCCACCCATGAAGCGGCCCGCGATCAGGAATCCGGCAAATAGTGATCCTGCCACTATCATGTTGGGGATGCTGAGTGGTGCCGGCATACCGGGCGGGAATTCTTTTGCCAGGACGAGCAAGCTTTCACCCACGACAAGAGCTTTGAATTTTCTTCCTACCGCCCGGTATCTTATCCTGTACACAGGCAGATGAAGGGTTTTGTGGGCATCGGCCGGAGTTTCTCTGGCAGAGTATACCTTTTCTTTTGAGGCCAGGGACTCATCGAAGAAAGAATAGTTCCCTGCCGGAGGAAATGGGATGGGCATCGCCCATGACGGGGCACCAGGGGCGGGCATCGTATGCATCTTTCCCCTGTCACTTTCAATCATCACGAACGGGATATATGAAAATTCTATTTTCATATCCTTCGGTCGTGCCAGGTTTTTTTCTGTCAGCAGCGATCTCAGCGCTTTTCCGGCGGTTTTGTCATTTCGCTCATGGGGCAGAAATAGATGCTCCGCTCCGCCCTGTTTTTCGACAGCAAGCGATGATCCGCAATACTCGCAGAAGAGCATCTCCTGTCCGGGATGAATTTCGTTTTCACCGCCACAGAGGCTGCACTGGACCTTCATCAGTTACTCTTCCACCTTCTCCCCGCAATTCGTACAGAAGCTTGTGCCGTGTGGCAGGGAGGTATTGCAGTGGGGGCAGGACAGTTCTACTCCGAGCATATGCCCGCAGCCGCTACAGAATTTTGCTTCCGTAGGGAGTTCTATTCCACAATCGGGGCATTTGTTCATTGTCACGAGCTGTGTTCCACAGTTCTGGCAGAATCTCGAATCAGCCACTACTTCGTTATGACATTTGTGACACTGGAGGACTTCGACCGCCGTTCCACCACCGCCTTGTGGCATCATGACACTCTGTGCAAGCATTCCCGGTATCATCATTCCGAGGCCTGCTCCCACGCCTACGCCCATTCCACCAGCGGCTGCTGCTCCCGCGCCGCCGCCTCCGCCGCTCGACGCGGCGTCGCCCATGGCCTTTGCTGCCTTGAATTTGAAGAAATCGTCAAGATTGCCGACCGCCTGAAGGCCGCTTCTCTCGTCGATCATCTTCTGGACTTCGGGTGGGGGAGTGATCGAATTGATGAAGAAATCGGTCAACTCCATGCCATATTTCGAGAAGTCGTTGACAAGGCGCTCCTGCAGTTCGACCGCCAGTTCGTCGTAGAACTGGGGGAGTTCGAAAATCGAGTCGAGTTTTTCACCGAAGAGATCGTTCATCCGTGCGACTACTACATCGCGAAGATAATCCCCGATCATCTGGCTTGTATAGACGCCCTGTGTTCCGACCACGGAATTGATGAAGAGCATCGGTTCCTTTATCTTGAACGTATATATCCCGAAGGCGCGAAGCCTGACCAGGCCTAGCTTGCTGTCTTTGAACGCCACAGGATCCTTTGTTCCCCATTTCTGATTCAGGAAAGTCTTCATGTTGGCGAAATAGACTTCGGCCCTGAAAGGACTCTTGAATCCCCAGGGGAGGGCGAGGATCTTGGTGAGTATCGGAAGGTTTTTCGTTGTCAGCGTATGGCGGCCTGCTCCAAAGAGATCAAGTCCTTTTCCGTCTTTAAAGAAGACGCAGGCCTGGTTGTCTCTGACGATGAGCTGTGCTCCCATTTTGATTTCGGCTGATCCTTCAGGGGGTAATCTGTGGACGATCTCTTCGCCTGTCTCATCGAACCATTCGAGTACTTCCATGAACTGGGACATGTCTCCTCCGTTCGCTGTTTTGTCTCTAATACGAATTATCTTTAGTATGCTGTGCAAAAGTTGCCATCATCTATGCAGCAATCATGGTGCCAAATGGAAACATTCACGGGCATTTGTCCGTAATATCATCTGGAGGGAAAGGTTGTCGGGTCGGTGATGTGTAACAACAATGGTCTAAGGGGTTTTACTACATGATTATTGGCCCCTGCGTAAATATTCGGAATGGGTACGCATTTTGCTCGTATGCACCTCGACATGACTTAAGTCCCCTCCGGGACAGATAAACGGCAAGTATTCGTACGGCCATTCAGGCTTTTAGCCATCGACCGAGAGAGGGATAATAACCTTTTCAGGCATTATTCATAGTCTTGTCACGAATGGTTTGAAGGAACATACAACAGATGCTGAAGAGACAGGTTAAAGGATTTTGAAACAAACAGGTAAAGGGATAATAGGGGGGTGGTCGATCGCCAGGGCCCGAGAGGCCGTAATAAGGACCTGAAATTGAATTAGTATTGTTGTTCGGTTTTTAAAGGAGATATCTAATGAAGCGTTTTATTATTGCTATGGCACTCGTAGTTTTCATGACCGGTGCCGTTTCGGCAGAAGGCATGATGTTCGGTATGAAGGGTGGACTCAATCTGGCGAATATGACTGGCGATGATGTTGAGGATAACAAGATGAAGATGGCGTTTGGTGGCGGTGTTTGGATGAACTATGCTTTCACCGAGGCTATCAGTCTGCAGCCCGAACTGATGTTCATGCTCAAGGGCATGGATTATGACATTACTTTAGGCACCGAAACTTTTGAAGGAATCGGCAAGACTACCTATCTCGACCTTAACATCCTGGGCAAGTATTCGATTCCCATGGAAGGCAACTTCTCGCCTAATATTTTTGCAGGTCCTTACGTCGGGATGCTGATGAGTGCAGAAGCAGATATACCGAATGAGGCTATGGACGATCTTGAGACACAGGATATGAAAGATGAGACGAAGTCGATGGATCTTGGTGTTGTATTCGGCGTAGGCTTTGACTATATGCTTGAGGAGGGTTGCATCACCTTCGACGTTCGCTATGCAATGGGACTGACGACGATCGATGATTCCGATTCAGATGATGATATGAAGAACACCGGCATCATGTTCATGGTCGGCTACGGCTTCAATTTCTAGGAAGTTCTTCGATATGGATGTGGCATTTGATGTTTAATGACATTTCATGACGCTGGATAAAGATAAAGGCACGTCGCATTGCGTCGTGCCTTTATTCTTGCCTTGTAAAGCTCCATGTAAATAACGATAATCTGTTATCTCAGGGTCGGGTGTGCCCAAAACTTGCATCGAATCCTGTTTGATCAGAAAGGAACGGATTGACTGAAGATAACGGCAGCTCAGGAACAGACAACAGGATCCGCGTCTGCGTGATGATCCCGAAATTCCATATCGGTGGAGCCGAAGTCCAGGTGATGGGCCTTCTCAGGAATATCGACAGGTCGATGTTTGCCGTTCATCTCTGCCTGTTCGGCCACGGAGTCGTCGAGATGGAAGAGGAAGCGTCCAGCCTGGTAGAAGAAATATATTACCTTGATTTCAGATGGAGATACCTGCCCGTCGCGTTTCTGAAGCTTGTAAAGTACCTGCAGGACGGAAGGTTTGACGTTCTTCACGCCCATCTTGCCTATGCGGACCTGATCGGAAGGATCGCTGCATGGCTGGCTGGAGTACCGGTCAGGATAACGACCGAACATGGAAAGGGACTGTGGAAATCCGGATTCCAGGTGATGATCGAGCAGACGATGAACAGGATCACAGACATGCGTGTCTGCGTAAGCCGGGATATATTGAGGATCAGGAAAGAGCGTGAACATACAGACGATTCAAAGCTGGTTTATATCCCGAACGCAGTGAATCCGTCTTCCTTCGGTAACCCTCGCAGGAATAAAACAGATATCATGGAGGAGTTCGGGTGGGATCCCGCCGCTCCTCTCGTACTCTCGATCGGGAGAGTAGTGGAGGCCAAGAACTATCCGTTACTGGTCCGGGCAGTCTCGGTTTTATCCAAAAAAATGCCGGAAGTAAAATGCCTGATAGCCGGTGAAGGAAGATGTAGCAGTGAGGTGGAAACAGCTGTAGGAGAGGCAGGGCTGGAGACAACGGTGTGTCTCGCTGGATCGAGAAACGATATCGCCGATTTGTTGGGGGCGGCAGATCTCTTTGTATTATCATCTGATCGGGAGGGATTACCGGTGACTCTTCTCGAGGCGATGGCTTCAGGGACACCGATCGTATCGACCGATGTAGGAGGTATCTCCGAAGCGGTCAGCGACCGGGAGAGCGCACTGCTGGTTCCGCCGGGAGACGCAAGTGCCCTGGCCGCCGCGATGGAGGATGTTCTTTCAGACTCCGTCCTGTCTGCCCGGTTGACAGAAAAGGCCCGGGGGATCGTGAAGGCCAGGTTCAGCATCTCGTCGACTTCGATGGAAGTCCAGAAAATATACGAAAAACTGTACAGGGAGAAGCGGCAGATATGACGAAGCCTGAAGCAGTACCGGTTGTCATGTATCATGGAGTTGCGCCGGACAGGCCCGAATGGATCTGGAATCATCTAGTCACACCTGTCGATGTGTTCGACGGCCAGATGAGGTCTCTGAAAGAAAACGGTTGGAACACGATTACGCTCAGGCAGCTCTATTCACGCATGAAGGATAACACTCCCCTCCCGGAAAAGCCGGTCGTTTTGACTTTTGACGATGGCTATCTGGACAACTGGGTATATGCCTACCCCATTCTGAAAAAATATGGTCATCATGCCGTGATCTGGATGACGACCGATTTTATAGATCCCTGTCCCGATCCCCGGCCGAAGCTGGACGATTCCGGGACAGACCTCAGCCATAAAAATGACCTGGAGAGTCTGGGGTTTCTCTCATTCTCGGAGATGCGGGTGATGGAGGAATCGGGGCATGCCGAGATCCAGAGCCACGCATTGACCCATACATGGTATTTTTCGGGAGAAAAGATCGTTAATTTTCATATGCCTGCCACCAGAGATGGATATGATCCGTTCCCCTGGCTTTCGTGGAACGCGTTTCCTGAGAAAAAATACGGGTATATGTCGAGAGACCTCAGCGTTGATCTGCCATTCGGCACACCTGTATACAGACACGAAAGATCGCTAGTGGTGAGAAGGTATTTCGATGACGAGGACCTGGCGAAACGACTTGTCGCGCATGTAGCCACACATGGAGGTGCCAGTTTCTTTGAGATGTCTTCATGGAGGGAAGAGCTGGAAGAGCTGGTGACGAATTACGGATCTCCATCAGGCAGGTACGAGACCGAAGAGGAGTACGAGGACAGGGTAAGAAATGAACTTGCCGGGTCTCGCCGTATTCTCTCCGAAGGACTCGGCCATGATATAGATTTTCTCTGCTGGCCCGGAGGGGGATTCAACGATACGACGTTGAGGATCGCCGAGGATGCGGGTTACCTGGCTACCACTACGGACTATCATGCTCCAGGCAGAAAGAATATCTACGGAGAAAGACCAGACAGGATAAACAGGATAGGATGCGCTTCGCCGTGGATGTGGAGAGGCAAAGTGTCTATCAAGGATACCGATCCCGGGTTTTTCATCGCTTTGCTGGACAGATTCATGGGAAAAAAAGGGTCGATTTGGAAAATGCGCTGTTATAAGATAAAATACCTGATCAGATATCTTTTGACCGGAAACAAATAAGAAATGGAGTCGTCCATATGGTACTGCCGCTTTCACCATCACTGGTAAGAAATGTCATCCATCCCGTGTACAGGGGACTCAGAGGCGACAAACTGCTCTCGACCCTGAATGTACTTGAAAAAAACCAGTACCTTTCACCGGAGGAGATCGAGGATATCCAATGGGGACGCATGAAAGGTTTTCTCAAAGAGATATCGACGCATGTCCCATATTATCGTGAACTTTTCAATGAATTGAGTATGAATGTGGAAGACATCCAGAAACCGGCGGATTTCCTGGAGCTTCCACTTCTGGACAAGCATTTGATCAGGCTTGAAGAGAAGAGGCTGATCACTGAAGACCCGATGAGACGGGGATACAGGTCCAGTACTGGCGGGTCTACCGGCGAACCCCTGTATTTTTCTGTCGACCTGTCCGCCGGACCCATCCGGAGGGCCAACACGGCGCGAAGTTACCGGATGGCAGGGATCGATATCGGAGACAAGCAGGCTTTCGTCTGGGGTTTTCCCTTCGACATCCCTCTGAAGGAGAGAATGGCCAGCGCTATAAAGAACTATTTCAACAACATCACATATCTTTCGTCATTCAACATGTCGGAAAATGCGATGCTCGATTATGCTAACAAGCTGAAGAGGTACAAGCCCGATCTCATTATAGGTTATCCCTCCGCGGTGACGTTGTTCGCGGAATTCATAAAGGGCAGGAATATCGGCGGAATCAGGCCGAAGTCGGTGATCTCAAGTGGCGAGAAGATATATCCCCAGCAGAGGGAGTTACTTGAGGAAGTCTTCGGATGCAGGGTGTTCGACCGCTACGGAAGCAACGAGTTTGCAAATGTCGCTCATGAATGCGACCAGCACAAGGGGCTGCATCTATTCACGGATCTGCTCTATTTCGAGATATTGAGGGAGAACGGCAGGCCTGCTGCTCCGGGCGAGGTCGGGGAGATCGTGATCACCGATTTTCTAAATCTCTACATGCCGTTCGTTCGTTACAAAACGGGGGATATGGCGATTCCGACAGACAGGATCTGTGAATGCGGGCGGGGGCTTCCTCTGATAGAGAGGATCGAGGGGCGTACTTTTGACAATATCCTGACACCTGATGGACGTTCGATCGGTGGGTACTTCTGGACCTATCTCTCCAGGGTCGTTCCCGGTATAAAACAGTTCCAGGTCGAACAGAAGCAACGAAGCAGTATAACTTTCCGGATAGTCCGTGGCCCCGACTGGAACGATGGAAATGAAGAGAGGATCATCAATGAGATCCGCGAAAACATGGGCGAGTCTGTAAACATCAAGATCGACAAGGTGGATGAGATCCCTCTGTCACCTGCTGGCAAGTTCAGGTTCATCGTCTCGAAGGTAGAAGAGCGGATGGTCGTCAAATCGAAGGTTCATAAGGCCCATGTGACGGGAGCCGATCCTTCCAGAGTCGATTGTATAATCGTGGACGAGGATATTCTGGAGTTGAGTAACATCGTCCCGGGCGAACACGTCCTTATCGTCGACAATACGAATGGCGCGAGGATCGAGACATTTGTCATCAAGGGAGAGAAGGGCAGTGGAGAGCTGATCTCCTGCGGCGCGGTCGCGCAGCATGTCCATGACGGCGACGAGATCATTATCATGGCCTTCACCTGGTCCGAGGAGACTCACGGACAGTTCAGCAATATCCTGATGGATGAGAATAACAAGTTCGTCCGTTACCTCACTGAGAAAGCGGGGGACAGGATATGATGACAGCGGTGTGGAAATACAGCCCGGTTTATGATATAATACGTATCTATGGCACAGGGTGTAAGGTTGCCACGCGCATCAGGAGGAGAGGAAATGAAACGTCTGCTACTTAAATCAATGATCCTCAAGGCAAGAATCACCCAGGCCGATCTTCGGTATGTAGGGAGTATAACGATAGACGAGGACCTCATCGACCGCGCAAATCTCAGTGAGCACGAGAATGTCCACGTAATCGACAGGACCAACGGAAAAAGGCTGGAGACATACGTGATAAAGGGAGAGCGGGGTAGTGGAGTGATCTGCATGAACGGGGCTGCCGCCCACCTCATCAACAAGGACGATGAAGTCGATATCATGGCTTTTTCGTGGTCGACTGGCGAGGCAGACCCGGTTTTTATCGAAGTAGACGGCGATAATCATTATACAAAAGTTCTGCGAATGGATGAATTCAGGGGTTAGAGTTGATATGGGGGCTGATTGATGCGGGGCGGATTCCAGATATTCAAAAGGGGATTCCACCTGTTCGACCTCTATGGCATTCCCGTTGAATTGAATATAAGCTGGATATTTATTCTGGCCCTTGTCACATGGTCTTTTGCTACTGGTTACATCCCCGATAATTATGGAAATTCCTTTGGTGTGGCCGCGACATGGCTGCTGGCCTTCCTGACTGCTATACTCCTTTTTCTATCGATCCTGTTTCACGAGTTGAGCCACTCGATAGTAGCAGTTCGTAATGGGCTTCCCATAAAAAAGATCACTCTCTTCATGTTTGGCGGCGTCGCTCAGATGAGCCGGGAAGTGGATTCCGCTGGTCTCGAGTTCCGGATGGCTGCTGCCGGGCCGCTTTTCACTCTTGCTCTTGCGCTGGTGCTTCACGGGCTGGCTTTTCTGTCAGGTGGGTGGTTATTCGGACAGGCCCTTCTGCGGATGCTCGCGAACATCAACCTCGGTGTCTTCTTTTTCAATATGATCCCTGGTTTCCCGCTCGACGGTGGTCGTATTCTCCGGGCCGCGATCTGGGCCAGGAATCGGAATATAAGAAAAGCGACATTGATCGCGAGCAGGATAGGCAAGGGGTTTGCCTGGCTGTTGATAATATTCGGGGCCTTCATCTTACTTGCGTATGGTGCCAGGATCAGTGGCCTGTGGATGATATTTATAGGTCTGTTTCTGAAAAAGGCCGCCGCGGACAGTTACAGGAATGTGTTGTACAGGGAGATATTGGGTGAGATAAGAATCTCGGATATCATGCGAGAAGATGTGATTACCGTCGATGCGTCAATGGATCTGATGACCCTGGTGGATGAATATTTCCTGAAATACCGTTTCGGGGCTTTCCCCGTAGTGACCGGTGGAGTCCTGCAGGGGATGGTTTCCCTGGATGCCGTGAGAAAAAGACCCAGGGAGGAATGGAGAGGCTTGACCGTTTCGGAAGTAATGGGTCGTGATGCGATGTCGTGTGTCGTATTTGAAAATGAACCAGCCGACAGGCTTTTTTCCCTGATAATTCAGAAGGGATACAGTCTGGTCCCAGTGGCAGGAGAGGACGGCAGGATCATCGGTATGGTGACCCGGCGTGATTTCTCTGATGCCGTCAAGGTTATGACATCACTTCTCAGGTAGTGGATTCAGTGTCCCGGTCGTGATCTACTTCGAGTTCATCGATTTCTTCTTCCAGGAGAACGTTGACAGCTCCGTACTTGTCCGCCATTCGGGCTCTCTTGTCATCCTGTTTTCTTGTATGATGTTCGCCCATGTCTCTGGATGAATTATTTTTGGGCTTGTGGTGCTTGATCGTGCGCTTCAAGGCGTCCGCTCCTTTTTTCGATCTTCAGACCATAGCTTCGTGACAGCCAGCATTATGCAAGAAATATGACAAATCGATTTTTTGGGAATAAATCAAATACAGGGGATTTGTGAATTACAGATGTGGTCTGTCAGATTCTGACGTTGTCACCATTTAATTATCAATCAAGCTGTCCCGATAATCTGCCGAAATAGGGACGGGTACAGACGAAAGAGGTAATGGTGCCGATAACTCACCTACCCGGCTACCATGCCATTATATATAAACCGAGATCGCCTTTCAGATGAGGATGCAGGTGAAAGAACAGCATATGGATGAACTTATGAGGAGATCCTGGAAGGCCGCCGCTGAAACGGCGGAGACTCCTCTGATATTGATAGATAGCCGCGGAACAGTCCTTGATGTGAATGTTGCTTTTTGCAAGATGTCCGGGTTTACAGCGGAAGATCTCGAAGGGACGATCCCGCCATACCCTTTCAGCATTCCAGGTGGCATAGACGAGGCGCTTAAGGGTTTGAATGGGCAGGAAGAAAGCGTGTCGAAAGCAACGATCCGGGGGGTCAGTGGAGTGGTCCTGCCCGTACGTGTTCTTTCGACAAGACTGATTGGAAGTGATTCCGGCCTGATATCATCATGTCTGCGCCCTGATGGTGGATCTGTTAAAAGCGGGAATAATGTGCTCGCGCTGGACACCGGTGCTCTCCTGGACGCGATGATGGAATGTGTCGAAGATGGCTTTTTCATCAAGGACAGGGATAGAATATATGCATACGTCAGTGATAACTTCAGTGCGATGCTCAGAATCGCGCCGAATCGTATCATTGGCAGAAAATACGGGGAACTCTTTGAAGATGACAGGGTAGAGACCGTAAAGGGAAACGATCTTGCCGTCCTTGAGGGACAGACCGTTCAGTCGCGGTACAATCGGGTCATCGCGGAGCGGGCATGTATATTAAACGTGAAGAAAACTCCCCTGAGGGACAGTACCGGGGAAGTGATAGGAATAGTAGGTATCACCAGGGATGTGACAGCGGAGACAAGACTTGCCATCGACCTTATTCACGCCCAGAGGACCGAGGCCCTGATGAATCTGGCCTCGGATATCGCACACGATTTCAATAATTTTATTTATGGTATTACCGGATATGTCGCGCTCGCGATGTCTTCGCTGGATGAAGAACATCCCGCGTTCGTCGATCTCAAGGAAGCGATCAATGCCACAGAACAAGCCGGAGAATACACGAAAAAACTGCAGGCACTGGGAAGATATATGCCTCCTGATCTTGGTGAGGAATCTGTAGGAGATATTCTGGGTAGTCTCGAGCACGTCCTTCAATCGACATTTCCCGATGATATCACGATCGATCTCAATATAAGAAGTGAAGACATCCGGTTCGTGGTCGATCGAGGAAGAATAGAGAGAGCGTTGCTCAATATCTGTCTTAACGCGAGGGATGCAATGCCTGACGGGGGCACTGTGATGATAGAAAGCGGGATTGTAAATTTACTCGCCGCTGATCTGGAGACAGGGCTCGATATCCCGGATGGCCCCTATTGTAGAATAGTGATAAGCGATTCAGGAGAGGGAATGGATCCGGAGACCAGGGAACACGCTTTCGAGCCCTTTTTTACGACACGGAAGATCGCGTCTGCGACCGGATTGGGGCTTTCCATAGCCTTCGGGATCATCAAGGACCACAAGGGAACGATCAAGATCATTACCGAACCCGGCCAGGGAACGGCTGTAGAAGTCCTCCTTCCATTGACTGAAGAGCAGGCAGCACTTCAAAGTGAAGAAAGCAGCGCTGAATCTCTTCATCTCCGGGAAGTGACATGATATTCGGACCGTTGATCTGACTGCCTGGAGTGGTTGCCTCCAGCTATTTTTCTATTCGGACGGTTTGTTTTTTTCAAATATCGCGGGATCGATCTCGACATCGAAACTGATCTCATCCCATTTATATTCATTCGACAATGTACCATTCTGATAAAGCCTGAGATGGAACGGTAACTTCCTGCCTGAGACCATTCTGTAATCATCTGTCAGTAATTGAGTTTCGCCGCCCTGTCCTGATTCGATCTTTCGCACGGGCAGATGTGAAATATTCAGAAAGTCGATCAGGGTGGTGTCTTCTTCTGCGATACAGGCCACTCTTGTGAGGTCCGCTCCCGAATAAAGCGAATCGTCAGGGACGCCTGGAACGATGTAGAACGAATCACAACTGGTAAGGAAATATGTGATCCCGTCCACTTCCCGCATCATTTTTTTCAGCATATCGGTAGTTCTCTGATTCTGTCTGATTCCGAGATTTACCTCTGACCATGTATGCTCCCCATTCATAGTATAGACAAAATAGAAGGGGTGATCGTTGGCGCTGTAATCCTGGTCGAGGAGCAATTTGTCGGGTTTACTCGCATAATGTGTGCACTCTGCTGTCAATCTGCCCCATCCGGGCCATATGGATATCAGTGTTCCTTTTTCGATCCTTGTAGTCCAGCCTGTAAGTTTCGATTCCCCACCCATCGCTTTCACTGCGTCATTGAGGACTCTCTTCGCCGGATTTTTTTCCACGGGAGAACAGGCAGCCATAAGCAGGGATGTAGTCAGCACGGCTAGTAACACCGTAGTCCGTTTTCCAATACGAAATAATTTCATTTCTTTTCTCCTTGATGGCTACACTGTGAGCTCATTGTGCGCCAGAGACAGTTTAGTCTTTATCTCCAGCCCGAAAGGGCAGGATCCAGTGCAATCCCCCGAGCAATCCACACATCTGGAGGCATTTTTTTTATCTGGCAGCGATGAATACAGACCCATCGCGTACTTTTCCCTGCCGTAATTGTTGAAGTAGAGTCTGTAACGAAGGATGTCGTGTATCGGCACGTTGTGGGGGCAGGCATCCAGGCATCCAGGCATCCATCGCATCCGGGCCTGCAATAATCCTTCTCCAGCATGGAAGCATATCCCTTCATAAGCCTTTCTTCTCTCGAGCTGAGTTCGGGGTCACCTGATACAGCGATGTATTCGTCTATGTCGTCGAATGTCCTCATCGATATGGAGATAGTATCGATGTTCGGCTGGGCGAGCATCCACTTGATCAGGCCCTGTCTGGCTGTCCTTCCATCTTTCATATATTTCGAATAGTCGATCTTTTTGGCCGCTGAAAGAGTCTTCATCGCTACTACTGCCACGTTTTTGCTCCTGGCCTTAACGAGTACAGGTTCCAGCCCCCTGGTGAGAATATTCATTCCCGGCATGATCATGTCGATGTCTGTGTTGTCGAGCAGCCACTGGAAG
>JAHOYU010000201.1 GCA_019038625.1 Candidatus Latescibacterota bacterium
ACATGGACAAGTTCAAGGCCAAGAAAGCACTGATGGAGAAGATCGCGGGATTCCTCAATGAAAAACATGGGGAAAATACCGTTGAACTGATCCTGGAAGACCAGTACTACAATATGCGTGAAAAGATCGAGCCTGTGATGCACGTCATCGATAAAGCGAAACAGGCGATGATAGAAGTCGGCATCAAACCCCTCATGACGCCGATAAGGGGCGGCACGGACGGTGCAAGGCTATCGTACATGGGGCTTCCAACGCCGAACCTTTTCACGGGCGGGCATAATTACCATGGAAGATTCGAATATATCCCGGTAGAATCGATGAAGAAAGCTGTAGAGTTGATACTGGGGATCATCTCCCAATACACCTCATAGTCGATCTGTCGCGAATTGAACGAAGGTAAACATGAAAAAGCCGGCGGCTGAAAGGCCTCCGGCTTTTTCGATTCAATTGTACTTTATTGCTCAAGGTCCCTCATAACGAGTTTTCCCTCATGATCGATGACTATCTCACTACTGCCATCAACATTCTTCAAGACCGCCTCAAACTGATTCGCTGTTGCCTCCACCACAGGAGGCCAGACGTAACCATAGATATCCTGCTCCTCGATTCCAAGGTCCTCGAACCTGTCCGAGTATCTCCCGTACTGGATGAAATGAGTCTTCTCGGCGTAGTAGACTTTCCTCAACACCCACCTCGCCGCCTCGACAGGAGCCGGGTTGAACGAGTCCGCGCCAAATGACTTCATTACATTCGTGAACATGACCAGTCCCCACATCTCTGGATAATGCATGTTGATGATTCCCTGCGGTGACCAGACCCAGTTGTTTTCTGCCATCGGCCTGCCGGTCTCCGGATCCGTTTTCTTCACATACCTGCCGTCCACAACATTCATTTCCCATTCCACGCGTGACATGTTGACATGCCAGATATCTCCTTCTTCGGGAGGAGCGCCCCCGGCTGCACATTCTCCAAGCGTCTTCCATGGAATGGCGATCTCTACACTCCATCCCTTATCGGAATCACCGGGATTGTTGATAGTACCATCGACATGGACCGCAGTCTTGAGTCCATGAATATCCCAGGAATCGACGGCAGGCCCCCCGTCCCTGTAGGGCTTCACCAGGAGCAGGTCCCACTCCGTACCGAACGCGTTTATCTCGAGTTCGTAGTATTCATGAGTGTCGCCATCGGGATCGATGAACACTTCAAAATCATTATCGTGAAAAATGGTTTCATCCCGTCCAGTGATCGTTGCCCAAACGTGTGGTTCTCTCATCTCCACCCCGATGTAGAAATAGTTCTTGTCCCAGAGCATCCTGGCCCGGGTACGCAACCTCGGCTCGTCCTTCCCGGGGCCCTCTATATCCGTAAAAGAATTGGTCCATTCTACCCACTTCATGTTCCAGGAAGCATCGTCAAGACGGCCGTCGATGATAATCGGTTCTGCTGTCCGTCTGCACAGGTAGCGCTTTGGTTCCAATTCGATCGAAGGAACCGGGAAGGTCCCGTCCGAGATCTTTTCATACCGCTGTCCCCTCGTTCCATCTCCACACCCCGCGATGATCAGCACCGCTGCGATTAATACTATGGCCGTCACTCTGTATCCCGTCATAACCAGACCTCTCCTCTTACCTTCAAGATAAAGACACTGTTCCAACCTGCTAAAGACTCTGCTTGCCAGTAATTCCCATTATATCGAGCTTCAGGATTAGAAACTTGTTGTAATCCGCGTCTGTCGTGAAATTCCTCTTGCGTACAGGGTCCGCGTCCGATTCCTGATGTTCCATCAGGACCTCTATCCCATGTTTTTTCTCTTCGAAATCATCGATTATTTTCATCGAGCCCCTGATCAGAAGAGACTGATATTTATGCTCGCATTTACCGTCCACATAACCCAGATCATAAATAACGGTAGCACATACGGCAGGATTGGCCGCAATAAACTCGAGCTTCTGTCCCTTGAAACCACAATGGAAATACAATACGTGCCGATCGGGGTCGTACCCATAATTCATTGTAATGATGTACGGCTCATCTTTCCTGCACATCGCCACAGACGCAAGCCTGCCAGCCGCGAGAAGCTTCCTGATCTCTGATTCAGAAGTAATAGCCTTATCCTGCCTGACCATGTGATATTTCGTCATTTATCCCTGCTTTTCTGAAAATCAAGTTTATCCATATCGACTTCACCCCTGGCCATAAACCCTTCCCCGAGGACCTCGTGCACCCTGTTGATTATTACGAATGCTTCCGGATCGATCTTCCTGACTCGATCGACCAGCCTGTAAGTCTCCCGTCGGTTGACCACGGTGAAAAGGATATCCCTCTCGACTCCCCTGTAAAGGCCTTTCCCGTGAAATGCCGTGGCGCCCCGCCCCATCCCGTCCATTATCTCCCGTGCGATCTCCTCGTGCTTGTCGGAGATGATGAAAGCTGATTTCGCGTAGTCAAATCCGAAGATGATGATGTCGATAAGCTGTGATGAGACTACCAGGAGAAGGAATGAATACATCATCAACAGGAGTACCGGCTTGTCAGGCGATAGACCTTTCATCTGCAGCACAATACCGGCTATGCAGATGACGAAGAAATCGGTGATGATTATCACCACTCCTGGTTTGGCCCGCCAGCGCTTCTTCGCCACGGCGGCTACGATATCGCTCCCCCCTGTCGTCCCCTTGAACTTGAAGATTATCCCCAGCCCCACACCGAGGAAAATGGCCCCGATCAGGACAAGGAAAAAGAAGTCGTTTTCGACGAGATACCTCACGGTCGCCGTGTCCTGCAGACGTATCGATTTGATGATGTCTCCGCGCATCAGATCGACACAGATCGAATTGATTGTGAACCCCCAGAACGTACGAAGCCCGAATGATTTCCCCAGCTCCTTCACTCCCCAAACGAAGAGAGGCAGGTTCATCACCCACATCAGGATTCCCACCGACACTTTTCCACCCGTCATGTAGTGCACGGCCATGGAGAGTCCCGTCACTCCACCAGGAACTAC
>JAHOYU010000202.1 GCA_019038625.1 Candidatus Latescibacterota bacterium
GTGTAGACTTCATCGATGTACTTCTTGAATAGATACGGAACACTCATCCAGTACACGGGTGTCTGAACAAAGACAGCATCTGCCCACTTGTACTTGCCCAGTTCCTCGGCGATATCGTAACCGCTCTCCACGATTGTCGTTTTCACTTCGTGACCTGCCTCGGCCAGCTGTTTTTCAGTCGCGTCAATAATAGTCTGATTCAGTTTGCCCTCGGCAAATCCTTCATAGCGCTGATGGCCATTGATCAGGAGAACCTTCATCTATTAACCTCCATTTACAAGTCTCACTTCACTCCGGGCTCTCCCGGAGCCCACAATTCAGATTGAAACGTAACACTTTTTCCCACAGCGGTGGTAGACGGTAACTACAATATCATTGCACAATCGTGCTTTTTCCTGCTGATTTTACCCTTATTCAATCGATTTTCTTGTATAATACTCCTGGTGACTCAATTTCGAACGGACAGAGGCATCAGTAGAAGAGAAGGAAATCATGAAAAAAAACGTATCCGCCCCCACAGGTGACAGAAGCAGTGAACTGGCCAGGCTGGTGGGCTCGATCGCGGTGAAAGATGGACTTTTTGAAACACTCTGGCCCGGGCTTCTGGTTTCCCGCATATCGACACCGCTCCCCAGACAGCCAGTACCCTACAGATCGAGCCTCTGCGTCGTAGTGCAGGGTCAAAAACAGATTTTCCTGGGTGAAAGGGTCTACACCTATGATCCGCTGCAATATCTGCTGGTGCCGATAGCACTGCCCCTGGAAATGGAGGTCACCAGGGCCACCCAAAAAAAACCCATTCTGGGGCTGGGGCTGGACCTGGACCTGCCAATCATCAGCGAACTGCTGCTCAATATCGACGATTCTCCCCCGCCTCTGCCGATGTGCAGTCAAGCCCAGCCGGCGCTCTTTGTCTCCAGAACAAGTCCTACTCTGCAGGACGCTTTGATACGTTTACTCAGCCTGCTCGCCGATCCTGCCGACCTGCGGATACTGGGACCATCCATCGTACGGGAGATCCTGTACCGGGTCCTTCAGGGTGAACAGGGAGGGCAGCTCCGACATCTGGTACTTCGGAGCAGCAACAGCCATCAGATCGCGGGCATTACACGCTTCCTCAATGAGAACTTCAGCGAGAGATTGAGCATCGATGACATTGCCCGTGTTGCCGGCATGAGCACCTCCGCCCTGCATCACAACTTTCGGGAAGTGACCAGCATGTCTCCTCTGCAATATCTGAAGAAGATCCGACTGCATCACTCCCGCACATTGATGGTCGCCCACGGACTCAACGCCAGCGAAGCCGGTTTTCAGGTCGGGTACTCGAACCCGTCCCAGTTCAACCGGGAGTTTAAAAGGTTGTTCGGGCTTCCACCCGGAAAACTGTTAAAAAAGATGTCAGAATCGGAATAGCCCGGCGGGAAATTGAAAACATCTACCACCCTCGTTTGTCGTTGACAGAAAAAATCGATTTCCTTACCATTGGCGGTAAGTCTAATCCTCAAATCCTGATTCTCAAGGGGGGTTCCCCGATGTGTCGACACGCTTCGAATGTCATTACATTCCGTATTTCAATATTCATTCTTCTGGTCGCGTTTATTCCCGTCAACGCCGGGACAATATTTGTCAACGAAACGGCTACAGGAGCCAATAACGGATCTTCATGGACAGACGCCTACACAAATCTGCAGAGTGCCATGGGAACAGCTGTCTCGCTTGACGAGATCTGGGTGGCGGCAGGCACCTATAAACCTGCACCAGGGTCCGTCCGGACAGGCACTTTTCTGCTTTTGAACGGCGTAGCTCTTTATGGTGGATTCGCCGGTAACGAGGCCTCTGTCGGCCAGCGCGACTGGGACGCGAATGTATCTGTCCTGAGCGGAGATATCGGAGTCGTCGGCATCAGCACAGACAACAGCTACCATGTGGTAACCGGAAGCTGGACAAATTCAACTGCTATCCTCGATGGATTTACGGTGACCGGTGGCAGAGCGGATGTCTATCCCGATCATACCGGGGGTGGAATGTATAACGATGCCGGCAGCCCGATGATCCGCAACATCATCTTTACGGATTGTTTTGCATCACACTCCGGCGGCGGAATGCGCAACGATGCAAGCAGTCCTACACTTTTAAACGTGACTTTCCTGAACAATTACGCCGACACACACGGAGGCGGTATGTACAACTACCGCTACAGCAATGTGATTCTGATAAATGTCACCTTTACCGGCAACACCACGTATGAGTATGGCGGCGGAATGTACAACGACGACAGTCATCCGGTGCTGAATTATGTGACTTTCCAGGGAAATTCCTGCATCGGATCCCCGACGCTCGGTGGAGGCATGTACAACGACACCGGTAGCAGGCCAGAGCTGACAGATGTAACTTTTGCGGGGAACTCTGCCGAACGCGGTGGCGGGTTATGCAGCTTTGGCGGCAGCGCCCCGGCACTTGTCCGTGTAATTTTCTCGGAGAACAATGCCTGGCGCGGTGGAGGGATGTACAGTGACACCAGTGATCCAACACTCGTAAATGTTGTCTTTCAGGGAAATGAAGCTACAGGCACGAACGCTTTCGGAGGCGGGATGTACAACCGTGACAATTCACCGGAACTCGTCAATGTGACTTTTTCGGGAAACGTCGCGGACGATGGCAGCGGTGGTGGAATATCCAATCTCAACAGTACCCCCTCGATCACCAACGTGATCCTCTGGGGCAATACCGCAGTGACATCCGGGAACGAGATCTATAACGTATCGAGTACTCCTGTCATCTCATATTCGCTTATCGAAAACTGCGGTGTCAGCAGCGGCGCATGGGATACATCCCTTGGCACCGATGGTGGAAACAACATCGACACTGATCCATCGTTCAAGGACACTGCCACAGGCAATCTGCGTATATGGTCTTCGTCACACGCGATTGAAGCAGGAAATAATGCAGCTGTTCCGGCTGGCATTACAACCGATCTTGACGGCAACACGCGGATCTACGGCATGTATGTGGATATCGGGGCCTACGAGTACCAGGGCATACCGACTGGTATCGGTGACGATCCGGCTTCCATGCCGCAGGGACCGATCTTTCGTGCTGTCTATCCGAATCCGTTCAACCCTTCCGTAATCATTGAGTTCGACCTCGCTCAGAAAAAACCGATTCGGCTGAGCATCTATGATGCCGGCGGACGGCTGGTGCGAATTCTCGTAGACGAGATCCGGGATCCAGGGCCACACCAGGTCATCTGGAATGGAAGGGACAAGGCAAATACAGCAGTTTCGAGCGGAATGTACTTCGTTCGTTTCGAATCGGACGGACTGGTGACTACTAAAAAAATCGTTCTGCTGAGATAGTTAAAACAGAAAAACCGGGATTTTAACGCCGACGAATAATTTGTACAGATATTGGAACAACTGCTGCTGAAGCATATTCTTGAGTCATTCAAACTGACAATATAATCATCTAATTTTGTCTCTACCTGTCAGGAGAGTTATTTATGAAGTTCCATTTATTTGTTGTCTTGATACTGGGGTTATTCTTTTTGTCCTGTGGAACCGATGATAACAATAAAAGTCCTGTTGGTCCCGACCTGGATATCAGTTACTGGGTCGACGAAAAACTTACCGTCGATTTAGGCGAGGATGTATATGGCTATGCTCGTTCCTGCGCTATTCAGACTGATGGTAAAATTGTGGTAGCTGGATACAGCAATAGCGATTCTGACTATGACTTTACCGTTACCCGTTTTTATTCAAATGGTCAACCAGATGCTACTTTTGGTACAAGTGGAATAGTCACCAGTGATGAAATAGTTGCAGGTAATGATTGTGCCGTTCAAAGTGATGGTAAAATTATTGTTGCTGTCGACGGCGGAGCAGATGGCAAAGGCTGGGCTCTGATTCGCCTCTAGCGCTGTTCGGTTCCGGACCCGGCCCCCTGACTTTATTCGGATTCCTGGTGCCAGAGATGTAGTGGGGGGGCTGAACACCCCCCCCCACTCATCACTACTCAAGATCACAGGACAAACTCAGACTCGTTACCGGCACTCATGCATGTAGTGCCCCGCGAATAAGGCCAGATCGCTCAGGTTGACACAATTGTCATCGTTGAAGTCCGCGCATGGGTCGGTCGCGGGACAACTGCCGTAGGAAGCCGCGAAGACCCCCAGATCCGAGAGGTTAATGACACAGTCGGCCGTCATATCGGGACTCACTATCACGATGTTCAGGCATGTCGGTGAAATGCACGTCGGCTGGTCCATGATCGTCTGCCCCTGAACCGTGATGTAGATGCCGCTGTTCAGCACACATCCTCCCCCGGAGATAGTTCCGCAGATATATGCTGTCCCCGAAATATCGGTGATCGCATCGGCTATTATCGGCTGGCAACACAGGCAAAGATCATAAGTGGGATCACATGCGCCTAACCAGTAATCGGTACGAGGTATACCGGGCACCGGGTTGTTCATCGCGTCCCTTATTACGATCTTTATATGATCGCCACTCGCGCCGCAGACAGCGTCGAAAAGTTCGAAATCCCCCAGCGGACAGATAGAGATCCGCATCGCGGCGCAGCTTATACTGGCTGTCGAGTTACACGGATCGATCTGGCCGGCGAGAAGTGGCCCGTTCACGAACAGAAGCGGTATCAACGAGAAGAGGAAGATCCTTTTTTTCATTCTACTACCTCCTGATTCAATACTGTTCTCCATTATTTCAGGAGTATCATCTTCTTGGTCTCACTGAATCCATCCGCGTCCATCCGGTAAAAATAGATGCCGCTGGCAACAGGATTGCCCAGATTGTTCAGGCCGTCCCACGTGTGCTGGTGAGGGCCGGCATCTTTTGTCCCGTCGATCAAGGTCTTGACCAGCCTTCCTGCTACATCGTAGATCCGCATAGTCACCTGCCCCCCTACTCTGAGGCTGTAGCTGATC
>JAHOYU010000203.1 GCA_019038625.1 Candidatus Latescibacterota bacterium
CCTGATACGCATAATTCATTCCGGCCGGTCGGCTAGCCTTTGGCCGAGCAGGATTCAAACCTGCTGGATCGCACCAGCTTACCTTGGCGCACGCTTTGTTTTTTCAAATTACTGACAGGCACAGAGGCACTGAGGGCCAAAGGCACAGAGTACTCGCATCAAGACCAATTTGGTCAACTTTGTGCCTGTGTGCCCTTGCCACTTTGACCCTGTCCTTTCTCCTTTTTTCGTGTTAATTCGTAATACAATCCATCAGAATGTTGTTTTTCGTGCGTCATTTTCATGCAGCCAATTCTGTAAGTCCTTTTATATCAGCGGCCGAGGCACACATCAGGGCACAGGCGAACCTCTGTCCTTTTGCTGTTATCATGTAGCGATTTTCCTTTGCTACTTTCTTGACAAGGCCGTGTACTCTTAACAGCTTGATGCGTCTGGTTGTTCTGCCTGCATACTTTCTGTGCTGCTGTTTGCCTACATCCTCTGGCTCGGGATATAGCCAGCGTCTCAGATCTTTATTCCTGAAGCCCGCCAGGGCATTTTCCCCTTTGGCTAAAAAGCTCAGCAATTGATAGTCCTGCTCTTGCCACGGATTGAGCCCCCTGTAGTTCTTGCGGTTTCTTCTTATTTTGTTGCAGGCTGGTGCAGCAATCTCTTTGAGCCTTTGCTTAACCTGAACCGATGCCAAAGCATCAGCATAACGGTCATTACACTGATCGCTTATTTGACAGCGGCGATGCAAGTCGGCGACGCCTTTACGCATCTTTTGCCAGGACGCCGGACGATTCAGATCGTCATCAGGATGGCGATAGACCTTGAACTCGCGAGTCGAATTGATCGTAGTTTCGATTCTCAGGATGCTGCCGCTCTTGTTGTACATCTTTATCGAATTATGATTCTTCCAGTGTTTGATTCTTATGCCTTCATAACGCCGGCGATAATCACTGATGATCTCAGCAGGGTAACCACCTCCAAGCTGGCGTCTGCCAAAGTATCGCATCACTGATGGGGAATCTGAAACATGCATCGCATGATGTAAAAGCGACGGATACAACTCCTCCAGCGACTTGACGGACTCAAACATAACATCTGTCGCCCACTCGGTATTATCTGCCGACCAGTAATAATCGGGCCTGAGAGGACTGACAACTGTAGCCAATGCCGGACAACTCTTTAGCGTCAGTCTCATGAGCATTTGTGACCAATCTGTTTCAAGCTGCTTGTTGAACAGATTCTGTGCAGTGTCAATATCCTCTATCCATGGAAAACAGTTACCATCCTTGATGTAACCAATGCCCTCCTTCTGGAGCTGCTTCTCAAGCCAGTGCCGACCGTTAAGGCAGATGGAAATATTGAAAGGCAGCCAACTCTGAATCCGAACGTGACCGAAGCCGAAGACGGGGTCATCAAAATAATGATATACGAATATACACTTGCGCCGAGCCATTACCAGTTCCAGCTTCTTGCGACGCTTGTTGCCTTTGACCATCGGGGCAATACAAGGCTCTACCACACTTAACATGCAAATGGAACCTTCCTTGATCCCCCTTGATTCGGCAACCTCGCGGACATATTTCTCCTTGTTGATATTTGGACTTCTCAAATAGTGAATCTCGATCCCCAACTCGTCGGCCTTCGCCTGGCAGCTTTGCCTCATCACCGCCGTCAACCCCTCGGCCCAGGTGGCAAAATCCTTCAGCAAAACGTTTGTGAAGCTCATAAATTTTCTCATACCAGTATGATTCGCCAACAACCGCAACGTCCCGCGAAAACGAATCCTGTCCAAACCTCTTACTGCACCGATGATTTTGTCTTGGTACGATTCCAGTAATCTCATAGCGGCATCCTTTCCTTGTTTTCCTTACTCTTGCTGTCAGAGGCTAAAGCATACCACTATACTTTCCCATAAATCCATCGCCATTAATCCTTTGGTTGCGGCTGAGCGAAGCGAAGCCGCGCTAAGTTCATTCGTGTTCATTCGTGGTTCCAATCTTTTTGCTTGCGCGCACAAGACGCGCTCTATAATTAGACCAACATGCACGTTTTGAACGAAAATCTACAAAATTGAAGACACTGTTTCAGCCGTAAGTCCTTATGCTGGAACGAATAGAAGAATATTCAAACTTTTCCATTTTAGCCCGCAGGTACGCGCAGTTTTGAACGAAAAGTGGTCGATGCTTGTTCTCAATTCTACATTCAAGATTCGAGATTCAAAGTCGTCATCCCGACCGAAGTGGAGGGATCTGGCTGCAAGTAGAGGCCCGTCAACATCCCGGCCATATGCTAGAC
>JAHOYU010000204.1 GCA_019038625.1 Candidatus Latescibacterota bacterium
TATCCTTATCGAACGGGAGCGGTTCGACGAGGCCTTAAAGCCTCTCGTGTGTGCCGTGGAGCTCAAGCCCTCCGTGGCTATATTTCAGAACAATCTGGGGATGGCCCTTGAGAGGAATGGCTACTACCGCGCCGCAGAGAAAGCATACGACGCCGCGCTGACGATAGAATATTACGACAAGGCGTCCGTCAACTTCGAGAGGATAGCGGCGGTTGACGAAGAGGCTGGGCTCGGTTCACTGGACCTTGCCGCGCTCGCCATCTCTTTCAAAGAGGAGATAGATGCGATGAAGGTAGCGATGGGGATGATCGAAGTATCAGACTCCACCACGACTGCCGTCGACACTCTTCTCAATGCTTCCGTAGAACCGGTGATCGCTTCCGAACTGGCCGGAATGATCCTGGTAACGAAAGCTGATTCTACTGAGACCGAATAATGATCCCACCGATAGATCCGGGGCGGGGCTCATGCTCTGTCCCGGGTCTCTGTCCTGGGGCCCGGAACTCATGCTCTCGCCCTCCCCCCCCCTTCTTAATAATTGTGATTTTCATATTTTTCTGGTAATAATTCCCGGGACCTTTTATTTCCTGGAACCAATTGCTGCCAGTGCAGCTATAATTGTCTGTAGACACAGAGCTTGTAGGCGATGTCCGAAAACAGTCCGATAGCGGCCCCATCACATCTTTTTATTCAGACCTAGGAGTGATTATGCTCAAGAACTTCGTAGTGACCGTTCTGCGAAATATGAGGAAGCACAAGATCTATTCGTCTATCAATGTTTTGGGGCTCGCGGTGGGCATGGCCTGCGTCATTCTGATCTCCCTTTATATAAAGATGGAGTTGAGTTTTGACAGGTTTCATGAAAAAGTCGATCGTATCTGTCGTCTCGAAGCGATACTTACCCTTGGTGAGAAACCAAACCCGATAGCATCGACAAACTTTCCACCTACACTAGCCATGCGGGACGATTATCCCGAGGTAGTGAATTCGGTCCGTTTCGTGCCCCGCCGCAAGGTACTCGTAGGGTATGGACATGCGGAGTTCTACGAAGAGAACATATTTTATGCCGAAGAGAGCGTCTTCGATATATTCACATTCCCAATGATCAAGGGTGATCCTGCAACGGCTCTGGCCGCAGCCAATACCGTTGTGATCACAGAGGAAATGGCCGGGAAATATTTCGGTACCGAAAATCCCGTCGGCAAATCGCTCAAGCTGAACAATCAGACTGAATTTGAAGTGACCGGAGTCATCGAGAATATTCCTGGGAACTCTCATCTTACTTTCGACATGCTTCTCTCTTTTCAGACTTTTCTTGAACAGAGGAGGCAGGTGGTAGAATCCTGGAGCAGCTACTTCGGGTGTTACGGTTTTGTCCTCCTCGCTGAGGGGACCGATTACAGGGACCTGGAGGCCAAACTTCCCGGAATGAAAGAAAAATACCTGGGTGATTCGATGAAGGGCTCGGGGGTGGATGTGGAGTATTTTCTAAATCCGATAACCAATATCCATCTTCATTCACACAAGAGACACGAGATGTCCAGCAACAGCGATATAATGTACATCTATATATTCGGAGTGGTGGCCTTGTTCATCCTGTTGATGGCCTGCATTAACTTCATGAATCTCGCTACGGCACGCAGCGCGGCGAGAGCCGGAGAGATAGGTATGCGCAAGGTGCTTGGAGCATCGAGGCGGCAGATCATATTTCAATTCTTCGGCGAATCGGTTTTCTACAGTCTCGTGTCGCTGGTGATCGCTATTATACTGGCGAAAGTTTCCATGCCTCTCTTTAACTCTCTGGCGAGTCGCGAGTTGGAGATCAGTTTTTCGCGGATGCCATGGTTGATACCAGCACTGGCAGGACTCGCAATATTTGTGGGGCTGGTTGCCGGCAGTTATCCAGCAATACTTCTCTCTCGTTTCAACCCGGTTAAAGTCCTGAAGTCGAAAGTGAACGCCCACGCGTCGAATCCAGGATTCAGAAAAGTGTTGGTAGTAGCTCAGTTCACTATATCGATCGCTCTTATCATTGCGACGCTGATAGTGATAGATCAGCTCGACTATATGAAGAACCGCCATCTCGGGTTTGACAAGGAACAGGTAGTAGTCATTCCCATCAAGGAACAGTCGATGACCCGCAGGACAGAAGAAGTCAAGAGTGAGATGCTTCGTCTACGCGGGGTTTCGGGCGCAACAGCGTCATCGCATGTGCCGGGAGGTAATTCGAGTGGTGGATCTTTCGTTCCCGAAGGGATGCCCGATGGGGCGTCTATAATGATGAATGTCCAGAATATCGATGAGGATTATGTCGAAGTCATGGGGATGGAGCTGGTCATGGGGAGATCTTTTTCAAAAGATATGCCTGCCGATTCTGCACAGTCGATCATGGTGAACGAGGCGGCTCTCAGACTGGCCGGGTGGGACGATGCGATAGGAAAGAGCATATACAACGCCGGTGATCCCGATCGCGTAAAGCGTGATGTCGTCGGAGTGATCAGGGATTTTCATTACAAGTCGCTTCATATGGTGATCGAACCGCTGTTCATCACAATCAGTCGTGGCTTCTATCGCAACGTGTTCGTGAGAATAGAACCGGGTAATGTCGGTGAGACCCTTGCCTCCCTAGAGAAGGTGTGGAAGCAGTTCGACCCCGATCGACCGTTCGAATACTACTTTCTCGACGAGTCATTCGATGGCCTGTACAGAGTGGAAGAAAAGCTGCAGAAGATATTCTTCAATTTTACTTTATTGGCGATCTTCATCGCCTGCCTGGGACTCTTCGGGCTGGCCTCCTTTGCCGCAGAGCAGAGAACGAGAGAGATCGGTATCAGGAAGGTGCTGGGGGCGTCGGTATCGGGTATAGTGATGCTGTTGACGAAGGAATTTACGAAATGGGTGCTGATATCGAACCTTATCGCCTGGCCAGTAGCCTGGTACGCGATGAAGAAGTATCTGGACAATTTCGCCTATCACACTGAGATCAGGTGGGGCTTCTTTCTTTTTTCAGGAGCTGCGGCACTGGTGATCGCGTTGGCAACAGTAAGTTTCCAGACGGCGAAGGCAGCCGCTACAAACCCGGTCGAGGCTATAAAATACGAGTAGACCGAAGCGGGTCGGAAGTTGTCCGAATTTCCGGTGTCAGCCGGGCCGATTTCTTTGGGGCACCCTGGTTTCTCGATTGGTTCAGACTGATTGCTTTGTCCTGGTCGGACAGTTCTTTTTAAAACACTCTCGATATCGCTGGTCGGAAGTAAATGTATGATTCTGGAGCCAGTCTTTCATGAAGTTGCTGACCTCCATAGTGAGAATCGATCTCATCGATTCCCAAGCTGTATTTCTTGTCCCATTTTATAAATACCATTTCGAGTCCTTTTACCCGGGCTTCCGTACCGTGGCATGCTCCCGACATGAATATCGGAGCGCCAGCAGTATTCTTTAGACGAAAGTCCCGGGCAGGAAAACTCATGGATACGTCGGGGAAAGTCATCCCGGGAGTTTTTGTTCTTCGAAAGACCTGTTTTTTCCTGTAACCTATCATCGCATTTACCGTTCAATATATAGAGTGAGTTGTGTGGATCCGTGTCTGCTCCGTCGGGGATACGGCATCCTTTTTAACTTCATGTCCAGGAGGTACGGCATTTCGGGGAATTTACCGGATCTCAGCTCCGACAATCGACTGATGATGCACGTGAAGAACGGTGATCTCGACAAGCTCGGGCCGCTCTTCGAAAAATACAAACTTCCCCTGTACCGGTATTTTCACTTTCGTATGGGAGTTGGGGAAGAATGTGAAGATATGGTTCAGAACGTCTTTATAAGGATATTGAAATACAGGGATAGATTTGAACCAGTGGGGGAGTTCAGGTCGTGGATGTACAGTATCGCACATAATCTCGGCGTGGATCACATAAGGAAAAGTTCAAGATGGAAGAAAAAGAGCGACCTCCAGGACTCGGATATGGTGGAAGAAAGTACGACTGAAGATATGATGATCGGCCGTGAAGAAAAATCGAGGCTTAAAAAGGCGATGAACATGTTGAGAGACGATTACCGGGAGGTCCTGGTACTCAGCAGATACGACGATCTCAGATACAGAGAGATCGGTGAGATCACAGGCTGTACCGAGGGTGCTGTAAAGGTACGCATACATAGAGCATTGCAGGAACTCAGACGATTGTACAAGGATTTAGAGAAGTGAAAGACGGGTGATCGATTATGAACGGCAGCGAGAATACCGACGATCTCATCCTTGAATATGTCAGTGCCGCGCTGACGCCTGCCAGGAAGGAAGAGCTTGAGGCTCTTCTGGCAGGTGAAGGATACGATATCGACGAACTCAGGGAGATGGCGCTCCTTTATGACGGGATGGCCGACATTGACATTCCGGCACCGTCAGAAAAGCTCGGTGAAAAGTTCTATGCGATGATCGATGCGGAAAAAGGGCAACGTGATGTGGAGAAAGAACGCCGTCCTTTCCTCGAAAGGATTACCGGGATCTCTTTTCCCCGGGTCATTTCAAAGCTGGCTTATGCAGCGGTATTTATCGTCATAGGGTGGACGGCAGCCAGCATGTTTCAGCCTGAAGAGAAGTACGAGAAGAAACTGCAGTATATGGCTTCCGAAGTGAACGAGATGAAGAAGATGATGATGTTCTCAATGCTCAACAGGAAATCGGCATCAGAACGACTGCAGGCCGTTCAGTATCTCAGGGACCTGGTTCCCGGTGACGAACAGGTCCTGACGGCGATGCTTGATGTCTTCGAACGCGATCCGAACGTCAATGTCAGGCTAGCTACACTGGATGCCCTGTCGACTGTCGAATGGGACGACAGGATAAGGGAAGGGTTGATAAGCAATATTGAAAAACAGGATTCACCACTCGTGCAGCTTGCGCTCGTCGACGTGATGGTATCCAGTGGTGAGGACAGGGCCGTCGAACCTCTGCGGCAACTGCTGCTCAGGAAGGATCTGAACCTGGCGGTACGAAGCAGGGTCAGTGAAGGATTGAGGTACCTGTTATGAATATCGGGTTGGTTCAGGAGAGATCTTTCGCTGGAATGAGAAACAGGATGAAATGGATCTTTGCGATGGTCTTTGCGATATCGATGATAGTCACAGGCAGCCTGTGGGGAGCCCTGATTCTGCCGGACGCAGTCGCACGGGAAGGGACGGAACAACTTATCCTGTCCCTGACCTATCCAGGTGAACCGGGCGTCATGATCTTTCAGCATCATAAGGGCGATGTCCGGATCACCGGGTACGATGGAGAATATATAATTATTAATGCAGCCATGAGATACGTCGCCGGACAGGACGTGAAGGGAGAGAATGAGGACTCGGACATCCGCAAAGGGCGGGCTGAGGACTCGGATATCCGCCCCGTACCTGGCCACGCGCTCAGGTTGAACGGGCTTGAAAAAAATAATGTCATTACTCTCAACAGCAATTCTCACGAACGGACTATCGACCTTGAGATACAATTGCCTTATCGGTTTTCTGTCCATATAGAGAAGCTCGATTGTGGGGAGATCTTTGTCCACAACCTCAGTGGCGAAATCGAGGTAAGCAGTGAGTCGGGAGATGTGAATCTTTCAGGGATAACCGGGTCCGCCGTATTAAACACGGTCGAAGGGAACATCAGGGCCAGGTTCGCGGGCGTGACTTCCAATGTGCCGATGGCTTTCACCTCGGTCACAGGGAATATCGATCTTTTCTTTCCCGAAGATACCAGGGCTTCATTGAAGATGAGAACGGATCATGGGGAGATCATGTCGGGGTTTGATATTGATATGGAAAAGAGGGAGTCAGGTGGAGGAAAGTCGAAAGAAACAGGTATACAGAGAGCATTTCTCGACGAATGGATTCATGGAATGATAGGCGGTGGAGGCCCACAGTTTCTACTCAGGAGCTATAGTGGAAATATTTTTTTCAGGAAAAACAGTAACGTTTCCGCGAAACAAAGGTAAGCATCTATGAAACGGCGACCGCGGCGACCGTCAGAATACAGAGGATATGTTCCAGCTTCGACCGGGTTTGAAGGGCAAGGGACAGCCGAAGGAAATGTTGAGGAGGAAAGAGATGAGAAAGACGATAAGCATGATATTTTTTGTGATGCTACTGGTGCTGCCCGGCATGGCCATGTCAGCTACGGACGAAGTCGAGGGTAACTTTATCGCCAGGTTCCGGGACGATTACATCAAACTTACCCTCATCGTCGAGGATGAATTGATGGATGGTCACGATCACGAGATGCAGGTGACTCACAGGTTCGATCTGGATGATTTCAGAGGGCTTCGCGGGTCGGGAGAGAAGGATGTAGTCATCGAAAGAGAATCCGGGATTCTTACCCTTTCCGGAAATTTTGGTGAACGAAGGGGAATGGGGATCTTCACTTTCGGACCTGACACGAAGTTCGAGCGCTATCTCGGAAAAGAACTTTCAGGAAGGCTGGATGGATACAAGATGCTTCATATCTTTCTCGCGGATGTGACAGCAGAATACATCGATGAATTGAAAGACCTCGGTTATGAGCCATCGATAGAAAAGCTTGTGGCTCTCGCGATCCATGGAGTATCGTCTGATTACATCACTGGCGTCAGTTCGATGGGATACGACGACCTCTCTCTCGACAAGCTTCTCTCTTTCAGGATACACGGAATCGACAGGGAGTATATCAGAGATGTCAGGGAATACGGGCCAGACGACATGTCTGCCAGCGAGCTTCTTTCTTTCAAGATTCACGGGATCACCGGCAAATACGTACGTGAGATGATAAAGGCCGGGTTCGATGATGTTTCTACGGAGAAACTTCTTTCCTTCAAGATCCATGGCATAACACCGAAGTACGCGGAGTCGATCCGGAGAGCAGCTGGAGACGATGTGCCAAATTCGAAACTGCTTCAGATGAAGATACACGGCGTGACTCCCGAATACATCGAGCAGATGGCTGATCTGGGATTCGAGGATGTGTCGCCATCGAAACTTGTCGAGTTCCGCATCCATGGAGTCACTCCTGAATTCATGGAAGAAATGAAAGAGGCCGGCCTCCGGGATCTCGACTCTTCCGATCTCGTTTCTTTCAGGATCCATGGTGTATCCCCGTCTTACATACGGAAGATGGAAAAATCAGGATTCGATGATCTTTCCCCGTCGAAACTTATTCAGATGCGTATCCATGGAGTCACGGCGGAATTCGCTAAAGAGATCCGTGAGGCAGGATTCGAGGATATTTCGCTGAATCAACTGATACAGTTCAGGATCCACGGGGTCGATGCCGAGTACATCAGTTATATCAGAGGACTGGTCAAGAATCGGAAAGTGACACCGCAGAGAGTGATCTCCATGAGGATTCACGGGATCTGAGGTTACCGGAGTAGCTGGGGAAACAGAAAAAATAAACGAGGGCGGGCTGGATCCGGGGATAAGATTCCGGAAAACATCCCGCCCCTTTGTCTTGAGCTGGTGACAGGGTCTAACAACAAGATCTAGAAATAGAACCTTATGCCTATGGCTCCCTCTAGATCGAAATCAGTGTCAGGCGCCACATCCATTATCGGCACCAGTTCAAAGAACGTGTCGAATCTTGTGTCCTGGAACAGATATGTAATTCCAACGGGGAATCTCACTCCGACATGATTGTCGTGGTCGTCTACCAGGGCTATTCTACCGCCGATGCCGAGATACCAGGCGAACTCACCTTTCACGTCTTCGAGGATGAAAAAATTGTGAAAAAGATAATCTCCGTGAACGTGCATGTAGTTATTATCATCCAGCGACCAGGCGAGAGCCCCATCGATCGCGTTGCGGTCGGATAAGAACATTTTCCCCACAAAACCGGTCGGTTCACCGATTATGATACCCAGGCCGAAGTTTCCACCCTCGGCCATAGCCGGGCAGGTTGTCATAATCATCGCGCCGCCGGTGATCAGGATCATTGCAGCGAGGATCAGTGTTATTTTTCCCATCATGGCCTCCCGGAGGTAGAGCGCTTTCAGAAACGAAATGACTTTCCAGGATGATAGATCATATACGTTCCGGATGTCCATCCTGGATTTTGCGAATCAACTATTAATTGAACAGTTCAACGCTCCCTGATAGTGTTTCACTACCACGGAAAATCGATCTGTCGCAAGGAAGCGGATAACTGTTCATAGAATGAGGGTTGGATTTGTCTTCTCCATCAAGGCCGAAAGTAGTTGTCAGCAGCTGTCTCGAATTTGACTCTTGCCGCTATGACGGGCAGAAAGTCTCTTCTCCTGCTGTACTTCATCTGAGGAAACATGTGGAATTTATTCCCGTATGTCCTGAATTGGAGATGGGGCTTGGAGTGCCTCGAGATCCTATCAGGATCGTAAGATCCCCGGGGGGGCTTTGTCTCATCCAGCCGGCGACCGGCAAAGATTTCACAGGTGAGATGAAGGCTTTCGTCGGTTCATTCCTGGATTCGGTCGGCGAAGTCGACGGGTTCATACTTAAAAACCGATCTCCATCCTGCGGTATAGGCGATGTGAAGATATATTCCGGAGTGGACGCGGAATCACCGTCAGGAAAGGGATGCGGCTTTTTCGGCAGCGAGGTACTGAGAAGATTCGGGCATCTCGTTGTGGAAGCAGAGGAAAGGCTGAACGATAGTGAGCTCAGGGAACACTTTTTGGCGAAACTGGTTGCTCTGCATCGTTCCCGTTCGCGGTGATTCCAATCGAGAAAGAGACCTCAAGCCATTATAGGTAATTATACTCGTTTTTGATTGAAAATTGCGTTTGGATGTGCTACAATGTCAGCCGTCTATAAACCTGCTGGTTGGCGCGTGGGGGTAAGCAAAGAGAGATTGTTAACAGGGAATCTATTATCGACCATCATCTGCCCCCCCCTCAGTGGTACCGCCCGCCTTTTTCGACTGTTCAGGAGGTCTCAATGATTCACCGCAAACGCTTCTGTGTCGGGATGGGTATTGTTCTACTTATTGCCTTTGTCACAATCTCATTCTCGAACGCTGTGGCATGGCCTGAGGAAAAGAAAGTATTCAAACGTGTTAAATTCGTGCTGGATGCGCCTCCGTACTTTTGGCCGATGGATACTATTGGCGTATGGGGTAGGGACGATCTGGGTTTCGAGGTTCCGTTTCCCTCTCCCCTATATCCGCCACTTCTGGAGATTCCCGGGGAACAGATCGGGTTTGATCTTTTGGGGCCATTGGGCGTAAGAGTGATCAGGAACCCCGAAGCGTTATCTCTCTTTACTGTATATGCCAATCCCGACCCACAGCCTGATCCGGCCTGGGTCGAGAGCTTTTTTGACGTATTCATAGAGGTGGAGATCCCGGAAGCTCTGCCAGGGCAGATCCTTGTAAATTACGATGCGATTCACCTGACAGAGAACCTGTTTCAGTTTCCGCCATATTATCAGAAGATCGGCGGTGAGATCATTCCTCCTGTCATGCTCTATAATCGGGATAGCGGGACAAGTGTGGGGCTACTCACATACTGGGAGGAAGAGATACTACCGTGGAGCGAGCCGGAAGCTCACCTCATGATCGAGACCGCCTATCGGTCGGATGTGGCAGTTATAGACGAACTGGGGAGGGTCAAGCTGGAAGGGGCCATGTCGGACCTTATTCTTCCAGAGCCTGTTCCGATGACCGCGACTTTCAGTTACAGGCCATACGGTGATGTTGGTCCGTTTGTTCCTTTCGCTACAGATGTGACCGCGGAGGGACTACGCTATTCAACGAATGGAGTCCTGGGCGAGGGTGATGGGTTTATCGAGTATTTCGAGCCGGGGAGTGATCCTTTCGATGGTGGGGTATACGAGTTTGAACTGCAGTTCGATGTGCCTCCGTATGGGGTCTGGCGTGACTCGATAATAGTTTTTGTCGATGGGATACCTCCCATTCCAGGTTTCACTGATATTCCCAGGGATTCGATCCCTGAGTTCCAGGTGGATTCTTTTTTTGATATCACATTCGAGATCGATGATGAGATGACTGGTCCTGGGACAGCAGAACTCCTGGTCATGCCTCTTTCGTTCGACTGGACCAGGGACCTGACGGCGATTGACCAGTTGGGTCTTGGCACAGATCTGGACTCCGTGTCATGCGCGCCTACGGCAGCTGCTTCCTGCCTGAAATATTTCGCCGAAAACGGCCATCCGGAACTGGACAATCCGGAAGGGGACGAAAGCAAACCGAACTCGAGCGGTTCGGATATAGCGAAAGAGCTTCAAAAGGGGATGGGTACCGATTCGACAGGGACCAATCCTGCAGGGATGGTCTCAGGTATAGAATCGTATCTGAAGGGGCATGGACAGTCCGGTTGGACGGTATCCGCCGAGGGGGTAAGCGATGCCACAGATCTGGCCGAGATGCTCCGCGAGTTCGAGTCAGACAGCGAAGATGTACTGATCCTTCTCCAGGACACGACTGCCGCAGGTGACACGATAGGACATGTCGTTACGATGGGTTCAAGCCATTTCACTCTTGCTCCTCCCACTCAGAAGATCGATTTCATGGATCCCTGGGGAGGGGGCAGCA
>JAHOYU010000205.1 GCA_019038625.1 Candidatus Latescibacterota bacterium
TATCGGGATAGGACCACTCATTACTAAGCGGCCCTCCCACACCACCTGGCATACGGGTCCGTACCAAGGCGGTTCGGCTGATCGGGCAGATCAATTCCCTGGTTGAAATAACCCAAGTGATAGGAAATAGCTGGTAGGAAGAGCAATTACAACCCATTTGACTTTACTCATACGCCAATATTTCTTACGACTGTTCCCGCAAGTCATGGCATAGTTCCGGGAAATTCCCCGTTTCAACAGGTTGCGAACCCTGGTTTTAGGATTCTTCCACTGTTTCCAGAGAAGGCACCTAAGTCGTCTGATGATCCAACTGTTCAAAGATTTAAAGAGGAACCTGGCTTCGCACAGACGGTAATAGTTCCACCATCCTCTAAGGTATTCGTTTAGTGCTTTGATAACCTGCTGAATACTTCTTCCGCAGTTGCGGTTGGTAATCTCACGAATTCTATCCTTGAGACGTTTAATCGTTTCGGAGTGAATTCGGATCTTAGTTTGGCCGCACATATCAATAAACGTAAACCCTAAAAAGTTGCAAAGCCAGGGTCGAGTTACCCGACTTTTCTCTTCGTTCACTTTGAGTTTCAGCCTCCGGGATATGAAATAAGAAACGCTTTCCATCACACGCTCGGCAGCTTTCCTGCTTTTGGTGAAAATCAGAAAGTCGTCGGCATATCTCACAAACCGGTGACCTCTTCTTTCCAGCTCCTTATCCAATTCATCCAGGACAATATTGGAGAGCAAAGGAGAGAGTGGACCGCCCTGGGGTGTCCCTTCGAAGCGGGGGCTTTCAAGACCTTCGAGAAGTAAACCGGCTCTCAGATAGGAGCGGATCAATTTGAGTAACCGCTTATCCTTTATCTTTGTGCCCAGTCTACTCATCAATCGATCATGATGAACCCGGTCGAAGAACTTGGACAGATCCATGTCAACAGTATGTTTGTATCCCAAAAGCAGATACTCCTTTGCCTTTAACACAGCCCCATGTTGAGATCTACCTTCTCTGAATCCATAACTGAAGTCAGAAAAAGTGGGGTCCCATATGGACTGTAGTACCTGGGCAATGGCTTGCTGAATCAGACGATCCAGGACTGTAGGAATCCCAAGCAATCTTTCCCCTCCGTTTGGCTTAGGGATTAGCTTTCCCCTGACCGGAAAAGGTGAATAATGACTTGCTAACAAAGATTCCCTGATTTTGAGCCAGTGTCGTTTCAGGTAACCGGGAAGTTGAGTGACTCTCATGCCATCAACCCCAGGCGCACCTTTGTTACGACAGACTCGTTTGAGTGCTCTCAGCATATTTCCCCGCTCAAGAATCATTTCCATGAGGTGGGAACTCTCTGTCGGATGTTCGGTAGCAAATGACGCTACGGCTATTTCAGATCTCTGCTGCGCTATAACCATAAGACTTAAGCTCCTAATAATCACTTCCATTTACCCGTACCATTCGGTTCGGGCACCGTTCGGGCCTTTCACCAGAGTGAGGAGAGGAGACCTTCTTTCTCTTCACCGGCTGGTTACAGTATGCCCTCTGCTGACTTCTTCCATACGATCTGATCGGGTTACCCTTCTCTCAGCCCACCATCAACGATGAGCATATGGAAGACCTCCCGGGGTAAATACATTTCTTTCAGCGCACGAGCGTTGAGTATACAGACACTGCCTATAATGGATAGAGGACTTAACCTTGTGTTGCAGGCTCGTCCCACAGTGCATGCCTGACTCACTGGCTGTTCGTCACCCCGCGCTTTTGCGGTACCCTTTGCAGGGCTACTGCCTTCCGAAGCACCGTCACCGGATACCCCGTTGTAATACCGCTACACCCTTCGCCTCCATCTGGCTGGGTCTAAGACTTGCTGAACCAACACTTGACATGTTAGGTTCAGCTCACTATTAAGAAATGCACCGTGCCCGGCACACAACA
>JAHOYU010000206.1 GCA_019038625.1 Candidatus Latescibacterota bacterium
GAATCAGTGGCCGAGTGTTGCCGGAATTGGTGGCCGAGTTCAGCCGGAATACCCACTCGTACCGAAATCGATGATCCACATCCCGCGTGAGCGCCTCGTGATGTCCATGCCGTTCACCCATGGAACGAGAACATCCGAGTTCGGTCGCCCATGAGGATTCGGCTCCTCCAGCATCCGCAAAGCCAGATCCTCAGGGATATCGAAGGCCCCTCCCTTTGTATCGCCCATGAAAGCTACACCTGCATTCTCCGAAAGCCGCTTAGCTTGCGTGAGATCGACCGTGGAGGTGAGATTGGCGTTGATCTGGGTGACGGAACACCCGTCAAGTTGCCGGATTGCCTCACTGCCTGAATCGAATCCGACCATGCTGATGTGAACGTGCGCCCCATCCAACACCCAGGGGCGATCGCTTTCAGCGAAGAAGATGTCGCCTGATTCCTTGATGCGCTTCAACAACAACCGATTCGCTCCACCGCGAATCCCCTGGGTAGCAAGAAGCCCTGCTCGCTTGCACTTACCGGCCTCGATATGGGACCTAGCCTTTTCGAACCAATAGCAACACAGGTCAGCCTCCGCAGGTACATTCCCTTTCCAAACACTGAACATTTGGTCGACGTAATCATCGCCAAGGTTTGTGCGAAGAAGTTTGCCACCCAAGAACGGCGGATTGCTAACGATGAAATCTACTTCGGGCCAGTCCGGTTGAACGGCTTCACCATCGGGATTGATTTCCACAATGGCGTCGTCATTACGGAAGTTGGCCGTAAGCGCTTGCAGAATAGGCTGCGGAGGGCTGCCGAAACCATTCGCTCTCACCCACTGAAGATGTCCGATCCACACGGTCATTTGAGCCAGGTCAAACGCATAGGGGTTGATTTCGATACCGTACAGTTGTCGGGGGTGTACCAGCGGCAGTGGGGCTTCGAGGCCCCTGCTCTGAGCCCAGAGAATGACTTCTTTTTCAAAGTCTTTCAGCATTTGAAGGCTGACGTAGAGGAAGTTCCCACTCCCACACGCAGGGTCGAGGATTTTTACATCGGTCAATCGCCCCAAGAAACGTCGCACGACCGCCGAGGCCCGTGCCTGGTGCTTCTTCCGAGTAGCTTCCTTGAGTTTCTTTTTTCCTCCATCAAATTCCGCCGCAACCTTAGCCAACGCTGCTGCGGCTTCTTTCTTGACCTCTTCCCATTCTGACAACAGAGGTGCCATGATCACGGGTTCTACGATTGT
Organism: Candidatus Latescibacterota bacterium; assembly: GCA_019038625.1. Classification (NCBI taxonomy): domain Bacteria; kingdom Pseudomonadati; phylum Candidatus Latescibacterota; species Candidatus Latescibacterota bacterium. The sequence continues at coordinate 1,231 of JAHOYU010000206.1, forward strand.
CTCGATATCCTCGCGGCTCGTGTAATGAGCCCCGAGCTGCGCTCTCTTGCTGGGATCAAGGCCCCGTTCGAACAGAGTGCCGAAGATGCTTGGATCTACAGCATCCCAATCCAGTCGAGCGGCCTCCAGCAAATCGTCGAGCTCGGATTCCGTAAGGGAGAGCACCGTAGCTTCTTCAAACAGCGATCCGTTGAAGTGCTGAATTTCATTTAGGCCGAAGTCACCACCGGTGGCCATGACCCCAAACAAGTCACCTACCAACTTCGAAAACCGGGCTGGAGTAGCATGAGATTTTTCCAAGATCTCAGTAAGCAGTCCCTTGGGAAGCAACTCAATGTCCTCGGCAAACATGCAGAATACAAGTCGATCGAGAAATCTGGCCACTAGGCGGGGGTCTTCTCCTCTATCTCGAAGCCCTCGAGCAATTCGGGCAATCTTTTCTGCTGCCTTAGCCGTAATGGCCTGGCTTGTAATCCCGGGTCGCAACTTTTCCGGATCGTGGAATAGAGCTCTTAACGTTGCCATCCCCCGCTCGGTGGTCAACGACTGTAAAGTCAGCTCGTAAACCTCTGACGGAGTGTTCGTGAAATTAGTGTGAATGATTATTCGATTAAAGTCGCACACTACCAATAGGGGTGGATTTTCTAGAGCCTCACGATACTGAAGGAGCTGCTGGTAGGCAGCATCGAGGTCCTTGTTCTTCCCCTTGTACTCGATCCCAAAATAGCCGCGTTTCCACACGTCGGCCCATCCTTGGCCGCCTTCTATTTTTGAGGCGCCACGCTCGAAACAAAATGAAGCTCCTGATGGGTCCGACTCACCTGGGGTCTGATGCTCCACGAGGCGGCAGAGATCAATGAAGTGTTCTTGAGAGCCGGAGCGCTCTTTCAGGCTGGACTTGCTCCATTTTGTTGTGAACTCGGTTGGGTTCAAGATATGTCCTCGGATTTGATTTTTTTCTGATGTGGATAGGCTTCAATTGGACTTCGACAGTCTAGCAGGGAGGCAGCCAGATTGGGAGTACCAATGCACCGGCTGAACCGGCCCGATGTGAAGTTCGTGTCTTAGGGACTACGGGATCGTCGCTGACTCATCTTATCATTTCTATTGAGCGAACCCGCCTCAGGCCAGACCAAAGGCAACTTATTTGCCCTAAACCAACCGGTTCTTTGGGTAGGACTCTGAACCGAACTCTCTGACGGATCTGCAGGTCACCGGAACATCGATTTGAAGCCGCCCATGGTCTTCTTCTCGGTTGGAAGGGGGGTGTCCGAGAAAGGCTCGAAGTCGATAATCGCTCGTGTTACAGTGTCATCGTTGTAGTCCCAAATCCAACTGGCAATCGAATCCGGATCGCTTGTGCC
>JAHOYU010000207.1 GCA_019038625.1 Candidatus Latescibacterota bacterium
TAGAGTACAATCAACTTTTGGTCACCGGGGGAGGGAATAGGCGTTTGGAATTCCTATCCTCACCCCGTTTTTTGTCTTGGACCCACAGTACTCCTGGCATGGTGGTTTCAATTGGTGGCACGGTAAACTTGCGAAGGTAATCGAGAAACTTGCAGCTGCTAAGCGGACATCATTCGCGATGGCCCGGTCGCGTTTGGCGTCAAAAATGGCCTGCATCGAGTTGCTTCCATATCACAGCGCATCATTCAGAGACAAGGACCGTTGGCAACAAAATCTCCAGTCAGCACAACTCGCCCGTGAATTTGTTGATGGCTTCGTCCTTAACCGTGTACGGAGCGGCAAGGCCATAGTAATCGTCACTCGTAAAGTCAGCGTATGGAATCTTCCAGAGCTAGAGGGCGTTGTGACCTACACGCCAACGCAAGCTCGAGCGGCCCATTTGACCCCGGACAGCCCGGGCGGACGAGCGATTCTTAATCACTTTGGAGCTTTATAACCCGGCCTGCCAAGCGTCGAGGGCGAGGGTGAGTCAGGTAGGGCCAATTTTCAAACCCAGTCGCCCCATTATGGACACCACGCATCCAATTTATATTGCTTTTACCCCCAGAACTTGATATGATCCCTTCATCCAGGGTATCTCCCTCCAATCCCCCACCCTGGCAGGTCGGCCGCCGTTCGCCCGGGCGGTCGATTTTTTTGGAGGACTCAAATTAACCCCCCCGGCTGTGCCACTGCCAGACCTGCCAATTGACATTGAATCCCCTAAATGATAATCTCCTCCCTCCTCGCCCAATATTTTTTTCCTGCATTCAAAACTGGTTGCGCTGCATTGTATTGATGCCGCCCAGTTGGTTTTACCGATGAAAAGAACATTAGGTTATGGGAGTTATGATGATTGAGGTTCTAACAGGTATTCTGGTCATTGTTACAGGTTTCTATGCACTAGTCACATATAAAATTCTTATGGCCAATAGTGATGCGGTATCTGAGATGCGTACTCAGAACCAGAATTACAGTCGCCCCTTGGTGCAACCAACGCTTTTTGTGCGAGAAAGTACAAACCTCTTTGGCCTTCGTATTCGCAATAATGGCCTCAGTACAGCCAAGGGTGTGCGGATCTCGATCGACCGAGACTTCTTTACGTTTGGCGAACAGAAAGAGTCAAACAATTTGCGGCATATGTCTGCGTTCAGAGAACCAATCGCAAGTTTTGGACCTGGCGCAGAGGTGGAATTTCTTCTAGTGCAAGCGCCAGTGGTTTTCGCGGACGACGCGGATCAGAACATTGTCCCCATTAAGTTTGAAGTAAAAATTGAGTACGCCTTTTCGGACAAAAAGGTCTGTGAGGAGACTACAATAGACTTTCGTCCATACAGGCATGCAAATATACCGCAGAACGAAGTTGCAAACGAACTTAAAAAGATTCATAAAGCACTTGAAGCCTTGGGGGAATTGTTCAAGAAACAATAACAAGAACTCGAACCCGACATCGCTGCCCTCGCCCATGGCGATGTCGCGCCTGGTGGGGTTGTGTGGGTGAAGCCGATATTAGCTATACGAAGGCGAGGGGGCACTGTGCAGGGCGAGTGTAAGTTATGTAGAAACAACTGTGACCTGCAGAATAGTCACATTGTTCCGGCATTTGTTTATCGTTGGTTGAAGGAAACTTCGCCAACGGGGCATTTGCGGTCGAGCGAGCAGCCGAATCTCCGCCGGCAGGACGGCCAAAAGGAATACTGGCTTTGTTCCGACTGCGAAGGAATGTTCGGCGAGTGGGAGAATTTATTCGCGACTGAAGTATTCCGGCCAACTGCGAAATCTAGTACCCGCAACATTCCCTATCGTGAATGGATGCTGAAGTTCGCTGTTTCGTTGACTTGGCGGGTGCTGACTTATGTATCTGAATTTGGCGATGTGAATCATTTATCGGCGGAACAGTCGAAGCAGGCGGATTTGGCACGTGAAGAATGGGCATTGTTTCTTTTAGGGAAAGTTCCTCACCCTGGACCGTACGAACAGCATATGCTTCTAACCGACGAAATTGCAAGTCACGACGGCGGTGAACTGCCCACAAATATCAATCGCTATCTACTTCGATCCATTGACATCGACGTCGTTGCTAACCCGAAAGAAGCGATCGTTTATGTCGGGCTACCGCGCGTGATATTGATTGGTTTTATTTCGGTGGCGACGCGAAAGAAGTGGAAAGGCACGAAACTGCACGTTAAGAAGGGTACTGTAGGACCAGACCGTACTGAAGTGCCTGGGGAACTATTTGAGTACATCGTCGACAAGGCAGGCACAATGCAGGCAATGCAGCGCAACCTTTCGACTAAGCAGAAGCGCAAGGTAAACGAGGCCTTTCATCGCAACGCAGCTCATGTACACGAAACTGATGGGTTGCGAGCAATGGACGCGGACTTCCGGTTGTTTGGTGATGCTGTGTTTGAGGGAGAGGACGATAGCCAACACTAATGAGCCCTCCCCCTGTCAACCGGTGCCAACCGCTATTGGGGAAGTCGTAATGTCTATACGTAGTGACAATGGCAGGCAGTATTTCATAAGTTCGAAAGGGGAAAGCCATGTCTAATAAGATTTCCTTGGCAATTGGCGTAGCCGCATTCCTCATTGGTTTGGGGAGTCCCAGCTTCAGTCTCGCCGCACTCGTCGTTGACTTGCCTAGCGTCGTCGGCGTTTACGAAGAAGCCATCTTGGAAGGTCGGCTATCGATTCCCGGTACTGCGGGGGCCCCGAGTGCGCGCTTCGTGGTTTCAGGAAGTATCGTGCCCGGTACGGTCAGCTATTGCTACGAGCCAGAGGTCGTCCATCCTCGTGGATCTGAAGTGCACTTGTATGTATATGTGGAAGCCCCAACTCGTATCCTGTGGTCGGTTGCGAACGTGCTTATCGATCCGATAGAGGGAACTTTCTTGGCCGAAGGGCCGATTTATAACACCGAGGAATTTCCCATTCAGCTATTGGCTTTGTACGGCGAGTTCGAATTCGAAGTGTACGTCGGCTACGACCCGACGTCGATTCCCGTATGTGAAATACTCCCCATACCGGCAACAGTCACCATCGAGTCCGCGCAAATCGTTTCTGACGAGGCGGTGTTCACTGAGAAGCAGAGTTGGGGTACAATTAAGTCGCTATTCAGGTAGCTGGAAGGGCGGCTCCAGCGGAGTGCGATGAGGGGTGTCACGAATTATTCCAATTTGCACCAGACAAAGCCGTTTCTCGCTCATGGCGTTTTCGAGCCAAACGGCTTTGCAGGTGAAGCAAACGTTAGGCAAAATCAGGTATACAATTAAGAGGGACTAAATTTTATGTCGAAAATCTATAGAAGATATATTCCTGTTACGCTCATTCTAGCCTTAATTATAGCAGTGACCTA
>JAHOYU010000208.1 GCA_019038625.1 Candidatus Latescibacterota bacterium
CCCCGGGGTTCCCCGGGGTAAATGGGGGTTTTGGGGGGGGGGGTGGGGGGTTGAGGGGTGGGGTGTGGTATCTTTGAGGGGAGGTTAGCGGGATAATCGTAGTTAGACACACAGGAGTGAGCTTTTGGAACTGTCGCACTTTGTACAAATCGATTTTTATCACTTTAAGGCATTCAGAAAGTTTCGACTCGCTCTGCGGCCATTCAATATACTTGTAGGACCTAATAACTCGGGTAAATCGACAGTACTTGCGGCATTTCGAATTCTAGCCGCAGGAATGCGAACGGCTGGAGCGCGAAAGCCAGTCATAGTGGCAGGTCCGAACGGAGATGCGCCCGGGTACGTAGTCGACCTTAGCAATATCGCAGTAGCGGATGAAAATCTCTTTTACGACTATGATGAATCGCATCCGGCAACGGTGACTTTTAAACTTGATAGCGGCAACAAGTTGCAACTGTACTTTCCAAAGCGGGAGATATGTTATCTATTTGCCGAACACAAGACAGTTTCAATTAGAACGCCAGCGAAATTCCGTTTGGAATTCAACTGTCCAATAGGGTTTGTTCCTATCCTTGGGCCTGTTGAGCACAATGAACTGTTGTATCAGAAAGAAGCCGCTAGGCAGGCATTGTTCAATTATCGAGCAGCTAGAAATTTTAGGAATATCTGGTATCACTATCGGGAGTCATTTGAGGATTTCAAGAGGTTACTTGCGAGAACGTGGCCTGGTATGGAGATTGAGGCACCGACTATTGACACAACTCATGGTAAGCCACGGCTAGTAATGTTTTGTCCGGAGAAGCGAATTCCGAGAGAAATCGCATGGGCAGGGTTTGGCTTTCAAGTTTGGTGTCAAATGCTGACTCACTTGGTGCAGTCCAAGGAGAAGGCGATTTTCTTGATCGACGAGCCAGATATATATCTGCATTCCGACCTTCAGCGACAATTGTTGGGTTTGCTGAGAGACCTTGGGCCGGACATTCTAGTTGCGACTCACTCGACGGAGATAGTAACGGAAGCGGAATCAGACGATATTGTCCTGATCAACAAGAACGAGGAGCGAGCAAAGCGCATACGTCAGCCCTCAGATCTTTCTGAAGTTTTTGAAGCATTGGGTTCGAATCTCAATCCAATACTAACTCAGTTGGCAAAAACGAAATCCGCCGTGTTTGTTGAAGGTAAGGACTTTATAATACTAGGCAAGTTTGCTAGAAGATTGAATGAAGTGAGAATCGGGAATCGGAGCGATTTCGCGGTCATTCCTGTGGAGGGATTTAATCCAGACCGTATAAGAACTTTAATTAAGGGCATTGAGACAACACTGGGCACGGAGATCGCGTCGATGGCGATTCTCGATCGTGACTTTAGGTGCAATGCAGAACGCAAAAATATTGAGAAGGCATGCGGAAAATTCTGCGGTACAGTAATTGTACACAATAGAAAAGAGGTGGAGAATTACCTGCTCGTTATCGATGCGCTAGAGAAGGCAGCAGAACGGAGAGTGAAGGAGCAGGTGAAACGAACTGGTAAAGAAATTGAGTATACGCGGGGAATTGCTGCCGTATTGGATGAATACTGTGACGAGGTTAAGCAATACATCCAATCGCAGCAATTGGCAAGCAGGCGCCAGTTTGAACGGAATTGTAAGGCAAAGAAGGATGAGTCTGTGGTTTTCGAAGAATGCTTGGTCGAGTTCGAGAAAGATTGGAGTACGGCTGGCGGCAAGTACAACCTTATTCCAGGCAAGGAAGCACTTAGTAGAGTAAACAAGCACCTTCAAGACTCATACGGAGTCATGATTTCGCCCGCAGCAATCATAGATGCGATGCAGAAGCCTGAAATACCCGAGGAAGTAGTCGAATTGGTCGGTTCCATACAGGGCCTCGTAGCTCGGGAGGAATGAACGAGGGATCAGGTGGGTTTGTTTTGTCGGTGGGAGGCGGTTGAAATGGTGTCTAACAAGAGTTTGCACCAGACAAAGCCGTTCGTCACGCACCTGGCTTGCGCCAGGTCCGCGCCAACCAGCTTCGCAGCTGAAACCAACGTTAGGCGAAAAATTCGTTGGAGAAACGCCCACTTTGAAATCTGGGGATTTAATGGAAAGAGTTAACCTT
>JAHOYU010000209.1 GCA_019038625.1 Candidatus Latescibacterota bacterium
TTTGATTTTGTTCTTTCGCATTTGTTCTTGCCGACCAGTCCCCCGACATTCGAGCCGCTGGATGATACGTGACAGGTAGCGAAACAATTCGATATCTTGCTGTCATAATAAGTGACTCCTGCAAGGCCACCTACATTGGAATGTCCTTTGACCCGTCCGCCTTCCACACTGCACCCCGTGATTCTGGCGGATCCGAGGTGCCCGACTATTCCGCCGACATTATCGCGTGCCTCACCCTGGATATCCGGATCGATAAGTGCGAGGTCATTGATGTGAGTATCAGATCCACTTGCTGAACCGAAAAGTCCGATATCGCCAGTCAGATTTGAGATCCGTTTTCCTCCTCCGTCGAATACACCGGTGAACCTTGTTCCGGGGATGCCGATCGGGTTGTATGAAGGACGTCCGTCGACTCCATCATAACCTGCCATGTCCAGATCGGATTCCAGGAGGAAATGTTTGTCCCAGATGCATGGATTCAATCCGATCGAGTTCAGTTCCTCTTCGTTGCTGATCAGGTACGGATCAGCTTCACTGCCGCTTCCATCAAGGGATATCTGGCTGCCCAGGGGAGATCCAGGCCCATCTTCCCAGGCGAGTCTCGGTGTATCGTTTCCTTCATCGATCTTCCATATTTCACCACAACCCCATCCAGGGTATGAGTCCGCGCTACGCATTTCTGCGGTAGTTCTTCCCACGCCGCCGATGCTTGTTTCCATGGAACTCGTCTCGGTGTTCCAGTAACTGCGGAAAACATCCAGTTCATCGCCATAGCCTACGAGCCCCCCGCTGCTTTCTCCATCCTGCACAAGTCCTGTCGAATAGCAGAAACTGGCATGGCCGAAATTAAAGCCGATGAATCCTCCAGCTCTTTCATCGGCTGACACACTACCCTCGCTGTAGCAATTGGATGTGAATACACGCAGGTATCCGATCAATCCACCAGCGGTGGATTCAGCCGAGACATTGGCGGTTGAATAACTATTGCTGACAGAACCTCCATAATTGTATCCAACCAGGCCGCCGACGAATGACGATCCCTGAATCTCCCCGCCATCGACGCCACATCGTGTTATATTGGCACCGCCCTGGTATCCTACAAGCGCTCCAACCTTCGATCCGGACCCGGCGGAAAGTGAGGGGGCGATCAGCCTGAGATCTCTGATCTCACCACTGCCAAAGAAATGGCTAAACAGTCCGATTCTGTTGACTCCTGCTGCCTGGATGGAAAGGTTGGCTATTGAGTGGTGATCACCGTCAAATGTGCCAATGAAGGTCCCGATCATTTCATAGTTTGGATTATCATCCTGGCCATCGAACCCGGACATGTCGATATCGTTCATCAGGATGAAATTACTGAACTTCAGACAGGGGATGGCACCTATCAGGTTCATATCCTCGGCGGTGTAGATCCGGTATGGATCATCAACCTCTCCTGAGCCCTCGAAATAGTTGAAGAGGGACATGATCTCTCCGGCTTCGGTCTCCCAGGCGAGTCTCGGCCTGTCATTTCCGATGTCCATCCTCCACTGGTCGTAGCAGCCCCATCCGGCATATGTCGCTCTCTCCATCATTTCCAGAGATGATTTCCCATATCCCCCGGAGCTTGAGGTAACGGTGCTTGACTCTATGTCCCAGTAGCTGCTTGTCACTTCCATCGGGCGTCCATATCCGAGAAGCCCGCCGGTGTTTTCCTGCCCCTCTACGACTGCAGTGGAGTAACAGGATATGACTTGCGCTTCGCAATGTCCGATAGCTCCGCCGGTATAATCATTGCCCGTGACGCTGCCTTCAGAATAAGAGTGTTTTATCCAGCCTGAAGTACTTTTCCCTGCCAGGCCACCTGAATATGTGACGCCCTCGACATCAGTGGAAGAGATCGATTCCTCAATTACGCCACCTTCCAGCAGTCCTACAAGTCCTCCTGTACAGAAACCGCCGGTGACATAGCCGCCTCTTACCGCGCATTGTTGAATTCTACCTCCCGAAAGCACTCCTGCGATGCTCCCGATATTGGAGCCGTCATGCGATCGAATGAGAGGGTCCTGCATCGTGAGGTTACTTACCTTCCCGACCAGGACTCCGAACAGGCCGACGTTATTATTTGCTATCGAATTGTACGTGAAGTTCGATATGACATGCCCATTGCCGTCGAATTCTCCTCTGAACTCGGGGATGACCTTTCCCTGAATGCAGTCTTCAATTCCACCCGGCCCACACATGTCGATATCGTTCACAAGCTTGAAAAACCGATATCTATACTGGGGGTTATCTGCGAGAAAAATGAGGTTTTCGCGGGAGCTTATCAGGAATGGATCTTCCCTCGTTCCGGAGTTCTCCGAGAGAGTAAAATCTCCGATGATATCGCTTTCGTCCAGAGTTACATTGTAGATGCGGACATCATCAATAAGTCCTCTAAAGGATTCATCTCCATCAGTGTCATCGTTCCTCATCCCGATCAGAATTTCCGGTACGGGGTCATTTTCGTTCCATCCGGTGACACCGATAGATAAGTATTCACTGCCTATATGTTGTTTGTCGATGTACAGGTCGGCTTTTCCTCCTCTTAAGGTAACAATTATGAGGTGCCAGAGGCCATCGCCATCGATATTGACGGATTCCCATTTAACAAGCCGTGGAGCGAAATATCTGAAATAGTGAAATTCGATACTGTTATTATCTCCATCCGAAAAGATTCCATAATGTCTTTGCAGGTCAGATCCTTGAGAAGTCCTGAGTACTACCCAGCCCCGGTTACCTTCTTCCTGTTTTACCCATGCGGACAGGGAAAAGTACATCGTAAGGTCGAATATTTCCAGGTCCTCGCACTGAATCCTGATGCCATCCGGCGAACCATTGAATTTCAGAGCTCCGTTTATTGCACCCTCGGCGGGCTGCCATTCCGGTGAGCCGACCAGCACGCCATTTGATAACCCTCGAATATCTTCGAGGGCAGAATCACCACCATCTTCGTCGAGTCGCCATCTCCCCAGCAATCCGGTCTGCGCAAAGCTGTTTGCTGGCGAATACACGATCAGTATCAATAAAAGGACGATAATAGTTCTGCATTTGAACATGAGTCTGCCCCTCTCCATGTCGGCACGATGTAATTTATACTATTTGAATTCAGGTAAAACTTCCCCAAGGGGAGATAGTACAGCAACGAACGTTTGTCAGCAAATAAAAAGGTTTGCTGGATCCAGGATCCGCAGAAAGTATAGTGCCCACATCATCATATCGGTTGGGCCGCTGGCATTTACATGCAGGATTACGGCAAGTCTCATGGCATAGGCTTGGCGGACGCATCATAACTTCCCACCCCGCCGTCTAGCGGAGGAGGAGCATTTTTCGCGTCTTATCAAAGCTTTCCGCCGTGAGGCGGAAGTAGTAGACGCCACTCGCTACAGGCACTCCCCGGGAGTTCAACCCATCCCAACGCTCTACAAAATTCCCCGCGTTTCGTTCTTCATCGAGTAAGGTCCTGACAAGTCTCCCGGATGTATCATATACCGACAACTTCACGCGTGAAACGCTTGCGAGGCCAAAAGCTATCGAGGTGCCTGGATTAAAGGGATTTGGATAATTCTGCGCCAGATACGCCGCTCCCGGTACGTCCGGTAATTCCTCGCCCGTCACGTCGCCGGGACCTGATACGGCGAACAGACTCTCGTTTTTGTGAACATCGATGGCCGAGACCTTGTACCAGTACTCGTCTTCCCATGTCCATGTCACGTCGAACCACTCAGGGTCCATCGGTGTTGCTAACATGAGGGGGGAAGTGGGTATGAAATCCTCGCTCGTCCCTCTGTAGACGACATAGTGGGAAAAGTCATTCTCGGAGTTTGGATCCCATGTGAGGGCGAGTCCCTCCGGAGCATACTGCTGCTCCCCTGCGATCCCAGCGGGCATCGCCGGAGTCAGATTATCGACCGAGTGTCCGCTGTCCGGAGCGCTCGCGTACCATATCGCGGGATCGGTAGTATGCCCGGTCACCATGTACACAGACTTCGGTGTCTTGTTGCTTACGGAATCTGCAAGTGTCGGGACGCGGCAGCTGTACGTGTCCATCTGGGCCGCATCGAAGCTTGCGACAAGCTCCCATGTCCCCGCAGGAACGACGCCGCCCCCCGGCATCAGCATGAATGTTCTGCCGTCATGTATGGAAACTACGGGTACACCCGGACCCTCCTGAGCGGACGACGCGGCCATCGATCCTAACTGCTGCCAGACGTCGTAACGTCCCAACTGGAGTGGTTGGGCGTTATCGTCCCTGTCCGATGCGTCGATCTCAAGTCTGACATATCCCCCCTGATCGTCCGGTACGTCCAGAACGTCCGCGATGACCGGCTCCGGCGCGGACGTGTCGCCCAGCGCGTCGATATATTGAGCGAACACGTCCTCGATATTTGCGCCGCGGTTGTCGATGATCGTGGCGAATAACCCGCAGGCTCCGTCAGAAGCGATATCGTAGTCATAGAATCTCAGGTCTCCTACGAGCACTTCCACTCCGTTCAGGTCCCACCGGATACCACCCGTTATATCCACCTTCTGGGCAAACAGCGAGGGATCGTGCCCATCGATCCATAGAGTGATGAAACCTGTTTCACACGGAAGAAGCCGGGGAAAGTCGTTATCAAAATCGGTCTCGATTATAAGCGTTCCGTCCGTACCCCATAATGCGTTTCCGAATTTATCCATTCTCTGTGCGTAGATCACACGACCCGAGTCCCTCTCGTCCGACCAGGCTATGAAGACTCCTCCATATCCGTCTTCGATCATGTCGGCATTGCGCTGAATATGGCTCTCGATGCAGACCTCCCTCGTCCACTCAAGAGCGCCACTCGCGTCGACCTTAACAAGGAAAAAATCGTACTGCCCGCTTACATCGAATCTGTAACAGACATATGCACCGCCATATCCGTCCGCGGCGACGACAGGTTCCTCCATTACAGTGTGGCCCATAATGACAGGTACTCCATCGGGGTTCCAGACCGCTCCTGAGGCGAATATCCGTTGAACGAATATCTCGACATCTGATGGATCGGAGCGTCGGCTCTCGAACGCCACAAGCGCCCCTCCGAACCCGTCGCAGACGAGCGAGGGTGCTGTCTCTTCTGACGATGCGTCGGAGACGACCACATACCCTGGAGGATCGTCCCATGCTATGTCACCGTTTCTGTCGATCTTCTGTGCGTATATATGACCGTTCGGATCCTCCCAGACCATCAGGCAACCCCCGGCACCGTCCGGAACCGTCAGGAAATCATCGAAATAATCGGCCAGGATCGCTACACCGTCGGTCATCCAGAGGCTGGCCCCGTCCACGTCGATCCGCTGAGCGTAGACAGTCGTTCCGTCAGTGAACCAAATGAGGATTGCGCCGCCCGCGTCGTCCGGGACCATGGCGATCATCCTGTGATCACCCCAATCGCTGACCTGAATTCCTCCCGATGGCCAGTATTCATTTCCAGCCCCGTCAAGACGCTGGGCGTATATCTTTCTCGGCATCGATCGCGAATCCTCCCAGGCGACTATGCACCCTCCAGCTCCGTCGTAGACGATCTTCGGGGCTGCCTGCGTATATGTGTCGCTTGTGAGGGAGAGTCCCTCGGTTGGCCACGCACCTTTCACCGCCGCGGCCGCCGCGACCACGCATACAGTGAGCACGAAAATCACTTTTAAGGATCGCTGAAATGAATTGAATAAAGGACGCATGAGAATCACTCCTTCCGGCAGGAATGGAATCTATTATCAGATAATGAATAGAAAACAGGTCCCAATCAAATGACGGCCTGTATTCTACCATAAAAACAGGAAGTTTTCAACGCTGCAGGGGATTGCGATTTCATCCTTCAGGACATGAACGTTCTGAATAATATGTCGATCAACGGCCCATCGACCCACCCTACCGCATCAGGATCAATTTCATCGTGATCTCTTTGTGGCCTGCACGCAGGCGACAGAAGTAGACGCCGGCGGCCACCAGGCTTCCCGAGTCGTTCTGGCCGTCCCAGTCCTTCCCGTAGGAGCCGGCTTCGAGAGTCGAATTCACAAGATCGCGTACCAGCCTGCCCTCCACATCGTAAACGGAGAGGGAGACTTTTCCCTTCTCTGCCACGGAGAATCGCAGTTCGGTGGAAGTGTCGAATGGATTCGGGCGATTTGTATGCAGAGCCGTCGGAACCGCGACTGCCAGATACTTTTTGGTCTGGAACAGGATACGCGAATCCCCGCACACAGGATGATACACGATGCGATAACGATACGATGCTCCCGGCTGGCAATCCGTGTCGGAATATCTGAAGGTGAGTTCTCCCGAGGCGACCCGAATCTCGCTGATCTCCCTGAAATTACCTCTGGAAGACGGGGAACGCTGTACGGAAAAGACGGCACCTTCAACGCTTGCGGTGAGGAACCAGTCGAGACGGATGGAGCCCTTTCCCCGAAGGACGCTATGGCTGTAGCATATGGACGCGCCAGCCTTTACTGGAGTATCGAGTTCCTCTGTGAGATCAAACTCTTTCAATCCACTGGTACCACACCCGGACAAAAAGAGCCTATAATCATGCCGACTACAACTCCACGCAGTCGCCGCATCGGACACCTCCTTACCTGAGACCACGTTCGCACAGAAGCGAACGGATGGATATCTACCTGGTATCGGCGTGGTGGATGCGATCGGTGGACGGTGGCTAGTGATTCTTGTGGGAAGCGCTTGTAGCGAATCTGTTCACCGATAGAAATATAATACATCTATCTATCTAAATCAAGATACAAGGGCGACGGACGATGAGAGGCTGCTTACTTGAGCAGCACCATCTTTCGCGTCTCCACAAACATCCCCGCAGTCAGCTTGTAAAAGTACACTCCGCTCGCCGCACGTGTGCCGCCAGCAGTCAGGCCATCCCATTGCTCGTTGTAATGTCCCGCAGGCAGCGTGCCATTTACCAGCTCTCTGACAAGTCGTCCGGCGGGATCATAGATCCTCAGCGTCAGCTGCGAAGCCTCACGCAGACCGAAACGTATGGTTGTCGCCGGGTTGAACGGGTTCGGGTAGTTCTGCGCGATGTAGGTCGACGAAGGGACATCCGGCGGATCCTCACCAGTCAACTCGCCGGGTCCGAATATGGCATACCCGCTGACATTCTCATGCACATCGAATGCCGCGATCTTGTACCAGTAGCCGGATTCCCAGTCCCAGTTGCTGTCGAAATACTCGATCTCATCGACAGTGGCGATGAAACTTGCGGAACCGGGCACGAAGGTCGCGTATGGCGCTCTGAAGATCAGATATCCGCCGAGGTCGGGCTCTGTGTTGGCGTCCCACGAGATCTGCAGTCCCTCAGGAGAGAATTCCTGCTCGCCGATGACTCCCATCGGAGTGGCGGGGGCGAGGTTGTCGACCGAACGGGCGCTGTCAGGATCGGAGGTGAACACTACCAGAGGATCGGCCGTATGCGCCGCGATCTGGAAGTAGTGCCATGCGCTTGTCGCATCGGACGAATCAAAATTCGTGGCTACTACCCTGGAGTAGCTCTCGTAATACTGCGCCGTCTGCGAGTCGATCAGTTCCCAGAACCATGTCGCGCCGGCCAGAGTCTCGATTCTGATCACCGGTTTGTCCGGATCGACAAAGATGTCGGTGAAGCCATCGGACATTCTCACGCCTCCCGCCTTCATCATTGCGACGGCCTCTGCCGTCAGCGATTTCCAGATAGTGTAGTGAGTGATCTCCTGGTTGGGGACGGGGTCGAGGTAGCTCGAGTACCAGGAGAGGTCGATCTGTCCGCCCTCGTCGCCGGGTACGTCTCTTGCGGCATTGATAGAGGGTTCGGGGCTGGCGATATAGCCGTTTCTGTCTATTCTCTGCGCGTAGAGGTCCTCGCCATCGAGGGAGAGATCTTCCCAGGCCATAAATGCGCCGCCGTTTCCATCGGAGATCATTTCCATTCTATCGTGGCTGTTTCTCTCCGAGCACACCTTGATGCCGTCGGTGTCCCAGAGGCGGTTGCCGTCAGCGTCCAGCCTCTGAGAATAGATCCTCGGCTGGTAGTCACCGAGCCTGTAATCCACCCAGGAGATAATAGAGCCGCCCGCGCCGTCCGGTACTATTTTTGGAACCTCCTGACCGTCCCAATCTCCGCAGACAGCTACGCCATCATCGGTCCAGACCGGTCCCAGCTGGAAATCATAGCATTGCGCGTAGATCCTGTAGGGGCCTGACCGCGAATCGTACCAGCATACGACCAGCCTTCCCTGATCGTCGATTGTCATCTCGTTGCTGAATAGCAATGCTCCATCGATCGAGCAGATCTCGGCACCGTTTTCGCTCAGTTGCGGAGAAGAGAGGTAATAGTACTGGACGTAGATATCTTTCGTGAGATTTCTGCCATCGTACCAGCTTATGGCGAAGTGAAAATCGTCCATCCTCACGATCTTCGGCCAGTTCTGATATCCATCCGCGGTGCAGACTGGCGTTCCACCTGAAATGGTCGTGATATTACCGTCGCTCTCGATATGAGCGTAGTAGGTATCCCGCAAGCTTGTCCCCATGTCTCTTTCATCACTCCAGACGATGATCGCTCCGCCAGCCATATCCGTGATGATATTGATTTTTGCCTGGTCACCCGATTCAGTGCTGATCGCTTCTCCCCATACCGTCCAGTATAGGGTTCCAGCGCCGTCTACCCTTCGGGCATAGATGTCGATGCCGGTGCCGTTTCGCTCGTCCTCCCAGGCTACGATCGCTCCACCCGTCCCGTCGGGGACGAGCATGGGTACTCGCTGGTCGTCTGGAGCGGTGCAGAGGGCGAAGCCTCCCGAGCTCCATTGCAGGACGCCGTCGCCGTCGAGTTTCTGCATGTAGATGTCGTAGTTGCCGGACCTGCCGTCCTGCCAGACTATCACCGCGCCGCCGTCGCTGCCGGGTACTGCCTGGGGATAATACTTGTATCCTGCCGTACTGCATACCGATACTCCGCCTTCAGTCCAGAGGGCGTTACCGCGGCTGTCGAAGCGCTGGGCGTAGATCATCTGATGGCCGGAGATACGCCCGTCCTCCCAGACGACTATGGACCCGCCCTCGCCATCCTCGGTTATACAGGCGGTTTCCTGGTCGTAGCTTTCAGTAGATACGGGAGTGCCGCCGAGATCCCAGGCTGCTAATGTCTGTAGTGTCGGCGTGAGTGCTAATGTCAGTGCGCAATAAGTGCATATCAGGAAAATAACCGGAAGTAAACGTCTGGCTTTCATGATCTCCTCCTCGGCGAGTAACATCTGGATATGTAGTAAATCTGTTCCCTCAGAAATGTCTGAATCGAATGTGAGGATTATATCATGAATGGAGGGTGTTTTCAAGCAGGGGGGTGGGGGTTTGTATTGAGCGATAAACGTCATATACTACATTCCTGATCTAATGGAAGGGATATTTGACAATCGTTGCGACTACAATCTCGACGACAGGCAAAGTCGTTCTTTCAGTGTGTGTTAAGTAATATGGGCCTGGCCCTGGCCGCATGTCTGCACACGTAACCATTTATTTACATATGAGTTACGGGAGATTTTTCTTGCTGACTTCTCAAAATACATGCTAAAGTGTCTCTGCGGTTTAACGGGTTACATCTTTCGCACAACACTGAAAATCGACGATCCAGGATAGACGAATCGGTATCCACTATGACTATCCCTTTGCGCAAGGAAGGTAGGAGATGAAGCATGAATCCGCTATACGGCTGGTGGTGGCCATCGTACTTGTGTTTGTTGCCACGACTACGCGGGCCTCGGTCAGACAGGACAGAGATTTCCCCAAGACAGGAGTGATTACTAATCCGAGCAGGAATAATCTGGTGGTGAGGGAGTACCCACCTGATGTGACTGCGTTTTCCTACAAGCTCGCCGAAAAAGTATGTTCTGTAGGTGTCGGGACCATTTTCGAAGCGATAAAGGAAGTCAGGATCATCAACGGGGAAGTCTGGTACAGGGTGCATATCGACAATATGGATATAAGTAATCCATCCCCCGATTGGGATGGAAATGACATAGAAGGCTGGATAGCCGGCAGAATCAAGAAGACGTGGGTCGTGTCCTTTCTGCCTGAAGATATCAAGCGTTACTCCAGGCGGCTAACTGCTGTCCGTATGCCGGAGCTTTCACCTGACCCTGAAGATGGCCGGACGATAGTAGTCGAGGCGGCAACTGAGGCGGAGGAGGAATCCTCGGAACCCGATTCTTCGGAATACTTTCCACCAGCAGGAGAGGAGCCCGGAGATATTGAATTTGCCGGGCCATTGACGGGGGAGGAAGAGGATACAGCCGTAGTCGACACTGCGGAGCCTGTCTTTGGGACGGGCGAGTATGTGGACTCGGATCAGGGAGGTTTCTCAATTCTTCTCAGGTATCTCCTGCTCCTTCTGGGAAGCTGCACCGCTGTCGTCGTGCTGGCGATAGAAAAGAACCAGAGCCTGAACATAAAGAAGTGGTTTTCACCGATCATACCTTTCGAATTTGTGATTCTCGGCCTGGCGAACATCATCTTTGTAGCGCTTCTGCTCAACACTTTCGTCGAGAGAAGCGGATCATCAATCGTCTTTGAATGCATCTCAGTGTTCGCGGGTCCGAATTTTGGATTCGTCTTCCTCGGATTCATCATATCCGTACTTTTGCTGAAGTTCATGGCGTTTGCCAGGAAATGACCTATCAACACCGATCCGATCACTGGAGGTATAGAAATGTCAGAAAAACAGGGTGCCGGGTTGACTCTTTCGGGTGGTGGTGTCAGGGCGGCGGCGTTTCACGCAGGCGTGTTGAAATGGCTTGCGGAGAGGAATGAACTCGAAGAGATAGTGTATATCTCGTCGGTATCAGGAGGAAGCTTGTTCACCGGCCTGGTCTTCCATTTTAATGATTATAAATGGCCCTCGTCAGGGGAGTATCTTGAAAAGGTCCTGCCCGCGATTTCCAGGCTTCTGACAGGAAGGTCCTTGCAGATGTGGACATTCCTGAATCTCATATTCAAGCCGAAAAATTGGAGATTTCTTTTGTCGAGGGCAAATGTGATATCCGACACAATCGAATCGCTCTGGGGAGTCCGGGCTGTCGTGGGCGACCTGCCTGAGTCGCCTGTCTGGGCGGTGAACGGGACCACCGGTGAAAACGGAAAAAGATTCAGGATCAAGGGTATCGATGCGGGGGATTACGAGGCCGGATATGCGGACGTCCCGGATTTCAAGGTTGCTGACTCGATGGCTTTATCCGCTGCCTTTCCGGTCGGCATAGGGCCGCTGGCCTTTAAAACCGGCTCGTATAAATGGAGAAAAAGGGTAAGATGGGATTCTCCTGAAATGATCGAGAATTACAAGATTCCTTTCAGAAAACTTCATCTCTACGATGGTGGGGTATACGACAATCTCGGGTTCGAGCCGATATTTGATGTCGGTGACCAGTCGATCAAGAACAAGAAACATGTCAAATTGGACAAGATCCTTGTTTCTGACGCGAGCTGTGCCCTTGAGAGATGCAGGATCCCAGGCCCTCTGAACCTTCTGAGGATCAAGAGACTGACCGACATCATGCTCGATCAGATCAGATCACTTCGTGTCCGCGCATTTGTAAATTTCTTAAAGACTAATCCTGGAAAGGGCGCATATTATCAACTCGGATCTGATCCGGTGCAGGTCATTACGAAACATGGAAACGCCAGTAATCCAGAGATCAGGGAGCTGCTGGATTCAAATTGGCTCGACATGGATAAACGCAAAATCGCGGCGGAGTATCCCACGACTCTCAGAAAGATGGGGCAGGTCGATCTGGAGATACTTGTACAGCACGGCTACGAGACGGCGAAATGGAACGACCGCCTCTGGGAAATAAATATAACTGAAGGTCACGATATGTAAGCGCGGGTGATGGTCAAGGCGACATCCCTTGAAAACAGCTGAGATCGATGGTACAATCCGGGCCACACTAAAGGGCTGGACTATATAATAAATAACATCTCATTGTGTTTTGATTTTTGATGCACAGAGGTAATGCTCCGCTGGCAGGTGTCGGATATTCGGACACGTTTGGGAAATTGATATTGGTAGAGTGCAAGTGTTTGTATTCGTGTATACCAGTTGGTCAACCCATTATTTATTACTGGTTAAATAACGAAAGGCGAGTGCCATGTACGAAGGAAGATGGAACAGGGTCAGGTATTTCAGCGCTATCTTCGTAATGAATTTTATTTCGTATGTTATTGCATCCATTGCGGGAGCGACTATAGGTCAAGATGCTGTTTTGACGCTCCAGGTGATATTATGGCTGGTGAGCATAGCTGTCGCGTCGATATTTGTTGTAAAACGCATGCACGACCTGGACCGACCAGGAGTCCACTACTGGTTGCTCTATATTCCTCTTTACAATCTTTATGTGGCATTGGTCCTTTTATTCGTGAAAGGGACAGCCGGACCTAACAAGTACGGGGAGGATCCGCTGGACAAGCAGCTCGTCTCAAAAAGTAAAAACGAAAAAGAAAATATAAAGAAAAAGGCCAGGACCAATCCGGCCTGTGTAGAATGCGGCAGGTTGAACAACGAAAATGCGATGACATGTGACAACTGCGGACATAGTCTTATAATTAATGGTTAGTCTGGTTTCAGGAACTTGACCGTTATGATCGGAACAAGCAGGCCCGACGTTCTGGTATTCCAGATTTGTTCCTTCATCCCGTGCCCACTGGATTCCCTTGATTTCCCCACCACCACATGGTACAATGCTCCTCTGGGATTTCCACGTATCATTTGTTTGCTGTAATTGGGGATATAGCATAATTCTCGCCTGAGCCGACACACCCGTCCCCGGTTTTATACATAAACAATCGTAAACAGCAGCGACCCTTGTCGGGCCTGTGCGTTCAGCATGGAGCCGACGGGGATGGTCTACCTTGAGATGCCGGGGAGGTTCCTGTGAACAGACTCATTAAAACAACCATATTACTCATATTGCTGGCTCTGCCATTTGTGGCGCAGCCCGCGCAGGCCCTGTGGGTGCTCGACGGTTCGCCCGTCTCAGAGGAATTACGCAACCAGGACTACTGCGAAGCTATCAGCGACGGGGCCGGTGGGATGATCGTCGTCTGGGAGGATTCTCGCGGGGCCTACCAGGGGATCTACGCGCAGAAGATCGACGCGTACGGTAACCCGGTCTGGACGATAGATGGTGTTCCAATCTGCACAGCATCCGGTTCCATGAGCCAGCCGCACCTCTGCTCTGACGGTGCGGGCGGAGCCATTATCGTCTGGGAGGATTACCGCGCGATCAACTGGGATGTCTACGCTCAAAAGATCGATGCTGATGGAATCACTCAATGGGCCGATAACGGGATCGGAATAGTGACTACTACAGACTATCAGGATCATCCCCGACTTGTCCCGGACGGCAGTGGCGGGGCAGTGATCGTCTGGGCGGATGACAGGAACGGCGACTGGGATATATACGTCCAGAGCATCTCCTCCGATGGGCTACTTGGTCCGGGATGGTTTACCGGGGGGCTGCAGGTCTGCTCCGATGGTGCAGATCAGTTCTACCCGGCGATCATCGAGAGCGGACTCGGCACCACGATCGTCGCCTGGCGCGATGACCGAACGGGGGCCCTGAGCATCTATACGCAGATGCTTGACTCGGACAGCAACAAACTGTGGGAGGCTTCCGGTGTTCCAGTCGATGCGGTCAGTATCGTACGTGGTGCGCCCCGTCTGGTCTCCGATGGATACGGCGGCGTCATCGTCACCTGGAGGGACGGAAGGACGATCGACTACAATATTTATGCCCAGCGTCTCGACCTCGGCGGCAACATCCTCTGGGGATCGAGCTCTGTGGTCGTCTGCGGAGCGACCGGACACCAGTACTATCCGGAGATAGTGAGCGACGGCCTGCACGGCGCGATAATCACCTGGCAGGACAATCGGGTGACAGATAATGACATATACGTTCAGAAACTTGATCCGAACGGGAACAGTCTATGGGGATCAAACGGCACGGGAATCAGCACTATTCCCGGATACCAATTCCAGCCGCAGATCACAACGGATGGGGCGGGAGGCGCGATCATCGTCTGGCGGGACGAACGATTCGGTGATGAAGATCTGTTTATTCAGCATATCGACACGGACGGGCTCACGACATGGGCGTCGGACGGCACTTCGCTATGCACGGACAGCCCCGAGCAACAGACGAGGCCGACTATCGTCTCCGACGGTGATGGTGGGGCCATCGTAGCCTGGGACGATTTCAGGGGCGGCACATACAGTGATGTATATGCCCAGCGCCTGGAGAGAAACGGGCTCTGGGGATATCCGGTGGCGAGGGTCACGGACATCCAGGATATATCGGCCGACCAGGGTGGTCATGTGGTCATCGTGTGGCAGGCCTCCCGGCTCGACACAGGAGGGCCGAAGGATGTCGATCGATATACGATCTGGCGAGGCCTTCCTCCGGCGATGGTCGCGCAGCTGGTCTCAGGCAGCAAGATCGACCTCGATCGGCCGCAGACAGTTCCGGGAAGCGACGGGAAGAGGTATTATTTTACAGAGGTGGCCGGCACGACCTACGGATGGGAATACATGGGCGAAGAACCATCTGACGGAGGCGCGGCCTATTTTTTCTTTACTACGACATTATATGATTCTTCAGCAACGAACGATGGGATCCATGATTTCATGGTCATGACACACCGCTCCGCACTGTTCTGGGAGTCGGAACCGCTCAGCGGCTACTCGATCGACAATCTCGCGCCGAGCCAGCCTTCGGGGGCCCAGGCCGAGCAGAGCTTTGACCCGGAGGGTCTGTCACTGAGCTGGGACGGTAATACCGAGATCGATCTGCTCCAGTACAACATCTATCGACTCGACCCGGATGACCCGACGATGAGCCGTATCCCCGGCGATGTCGGTGCGGCCAGCGCTTATCTCCTTCTTACTTCGACTGAGGATACTACATATTTCGATGCGGAGTGGAGATGGTACAGCGGGTTCGCGTACAAGATAACGGCGGTAGACATGAATGGAAACGAGAGTGAGCCCGACTCGATCGGCTCTGGTGACATCACCGGTGATGTCATTCCGGATATGCCCGCGGCGAGTTATCTCTCTCAGAACTACCCCAACCCTTTCAATCCGATGACGACTATCCAGTTCGGCCTCAAAGAGTCGTCGAATGTGACACTGAAGATCTACGATGTCTCCGGGAGGCTTATCCGGGCCCTTGTCAGCGGAAGGCTCGAGCCCGGCATTTACAACGAAAGCTGGGACGGCACCGACGACCGGGGGCATGGAGTGGCCAGCGGAGTCTATTTCTACAGCCTTCGCACGGGATCATTCACCGACCGGAAAAAGATGGTGATCTTGCGATGAATAATAAACGAGATATCAAGGAGGCCGGAAAGATGAGAGGGAGAGTAATACTTGCAGCGGCTCTTTGCCTGACATTCGTCGCCGCCATCGTCCTGCCAGCCGAGGCGCAGTGGATCGAGGACGGAACTATTGTAGCGGCATACGATGGATACCAGGGAGAGCAGCACATGGTGCCCGACGGCAACGGGGGGGCATTCCTCGCCTGGACAGACGACAGGCCCGGGCCCGCCGATGCGGTGTTTGCCCAGAGATTCGACGCATACGGAAACGCTCTCTGGGCGGCTGGTGGTGTCCCCGTCACTATGACGATCTCGTATAATCAGCAGCACACAAATATCGTCCCGGTAGGTGACGGTGGGGCGATCGTCGTCTATGCACACGAATATTCGGCCGGTAATTATAATATCAGGGCGCAGCGTCTCGATGCCGAAGGTAATATGCTATGGACCGTCATTGGGATCTCAATCGTTGCTGCAGTCGGAGACCAGACATATCCGGTAGCGGTCCCGGACGACGAGGGTGGTGCGGTCATCGCCTGGCGGGATGATCGGATGGGCAACAGGGACGTTTATGCCCAGAGGGTCGATTCGTCGGGAGTGGTGCAGTGGACAGCGAATGGAGTCGCCATCTGTGGTGCCGCCGAGGACCAGTTCAATGTCGTGATCGTGTCGGACGGCAATCACGGGGGGATCATCTCCTGGACCGATTTTCGTGCGGTGGTAAACTCCGACATCTATGCGCAGAGGGTGCGGTATGATGGTGTCACGATGTGGACCCCAGACGGTGTCCCTGTCTGCACGGGTTCGGGGCACCAGAACACTCCACAGATCATTACTGATGACAGCGGCGGGGCGATCGTGACATGGAACGATTATCGCGCCGTTACCCATACAGATATTTACGCTCAGCGTATCGATGCCGGTGGCTGGATGCTGTGGGCGATGGGTGGAGTCGCGGTCTGTGTCGAGGCCAGCGATCAGGGATCCCCGCAGTTAGTGCCCGATGGCAGTGGAGGGGCAGTAATCGCGTGGCACGACTTCAGGGCGGTGATGTTCGCTCACTGGAACATCTATGCCCAGCGACTTGATCTCAACGGGGCGGCGCAGTGGACCTCCGGTGGAGTAGTGATATGCGATGCTTTGGGCGACCAGGAATATCCTGCGATGGCCCCATCCACCGATGGCGGGGCGATCATCGCCTGGGAGGACGACAGGTACGGCAACTACGATGTGTACGCGCAGAAGGTCGATGGCAGTGGTAATCTTCTATGGGAGACGTACGGTATCCCGGTCTCCGATGTGTCCGATATGCAGGTGAATGTCCGACTGGTGGAGGATGAAGAGGGGGGTGCGATATTCTCGTGGATGGATAACCGACCGATCGAATACAACTGGGACCTCTACGCGTTGAGAATGGATAGCGAGGGGTACTGGGGTTACCCTTCGGCGTATATAACGTCGGTGGAAGATGTCCCGTACGATGAGGGGCTGCAGGTGACAGTGACCTGGGATGCCGCGCGTATCGACGACTACCCATACGCGGCGGTCACTGAGTACGACGTGTACCGGTCCATTCTCTCTTATCCTGATTATACGTGGACATTACTCGGCACGGTCGAGGCGTTCCAGCTTGCATCATATTCATACACCGACGTGACGACGGCAGACTCGAATCTGGTCGATCCAAATTATCACCACTACAGGATCGTGGCCAGATCCTCAGCGCCCGCCGTTTTCTGGACCTCTCCGCCCGATAGCGGGTATTCGGTAGATAATGTCAATCCGCCGCCACCTGTGTCGTCCTGGGTCGATCAGAATTATCCGAACCCCTTCAATCCGACGACGACGATCCAGTTCGGGATCAGAGTGGCGGGGCGTGTCACCCTGCGGATCTACGATGCCGGAGGACGACTCGTTGCAGAACTGATCAATGAACATCGTGTCGCTGATCGTTACGAGGAAGTCTGGGATGGACGCGACAGGCGGGGAAATCCTGTCGCCAGTGGAGTCTATTTCTACAGCCTCACTACAGTCGAGTTTGAAGAGACGAAGAAGATGTTGCTGTTGAGGTGATAGCTGTTGTAGCAGAGACGTTACATTTTCTGTAGCGTTTCTGCTACAGAGAAGAAAAAAATGCTTTGATGTTGAGGGTATTACGTTTGTTAGAACTACGCCCAATGTTGGTTGTTGCTTTGCTGACCTTGACTTGGTTCCAGCAACTATTATATTTATAGACAAGGATTGTGATCCCACCTTTCACAATTCCGGTGCTGCGCTTAACGCGGCGGCACAAAAGATTAATCAGGATAAAGTCTCGGATCCTTGAAAAGCAGGTGGCATAATGCGCGTTATTCTTCAAGTGTTTTTAGGACTGCTCCTCACGACATCAATTGTAGCTTGCAATGAAGACCCGGTCAGCCCGGAGCCTGATCCGGAACCGGTTTTTGAGATTGATACGGGCCCAGACGAGGCGGATTACGATTTCTATATAGCGATGTCTTATTCCGACCCACAGCCTCTGATCATTACTGAGAAACGGTTTTATGTAATCATCGCCTGCGAAGACGAGCAGCAGTCCTTCCAGTCGGTCGCCATGTCCGTTCAGGGTGCTTCAGTTCCCCTACAGCATGTTAATTACGGTGGCACTGATTTCTATATCGCCTATTTCAACAGAACGTATGCTGAAATATTCAGTTTCAGATTCGAGATAAACGGCAGGGTCGTTGAGACAGATCTTGAGACAGTCAGCGAACTGCACTGCACACTCCCCACATCTCTGTTCCCGCAAAGCGATGTGACTCTCAACTGGATGGCGACGAAGGATCCGCAGGTGATTTATGTTGAAGGGTTTGAGCGCCGTGCCGATTTCAGCCTGGTAGAGGTCACGCAGGAGAATCTCAGCAGCGATGCAAGGGGATTTACGATCCCGGCAGAATGGCTCTGGACGCATGACGCGACAAGGGTCCGCAACCTGCAGGTCGGCATCATGAACTACGTCATCGCTGACAGGGTATGTTTCACGATCAGCGATGGGGCGTACAAGTCGTACGAGTAGCCTGGACACAATAGATCCGGCTGGACCGCATAAGTATCAATTTTCTCGAGATCGACTCGTGGTCTGCCCGCAGGCAAGCGGTGATTGGAAAAGTGGGCTTTATTTCTACGATTCTACTTCTTGTGAGTTAGAGGATACAAAGAGGATACTTTGTCTTTGACAATATGATGAGCTTGTCTCACTATCACACACACGGACAATTTTTATCTCAATAGACCAATGGATGTTTTTCATTTCAAACAGCCATTGTAGAAAGGAACGATAATGGGTGAGAGCGTGTACAAGATCATCGAACTGGTAGGGACGAGTACCGAATCCTGGGAGAAAGCAGCAGCCGCAGCAGTAGAGACTGCCGCGAAGTCTCTTGCGGACCTTCGTATCGCTGAGGTAGTCGAGCTGGACCTGCAGCTGGAAGACGGGAAGGTCAACCTGTACAGGGCCAAGGTAAAAGTGTCGTTCAAGTACAAGGATAATTAATAGTATTACATCCAGGATGTCATGGACATCCTGGAGATTCTGTACATCAGGGACATCAGGGACATCGGGGACATCGGGGACATCGGGGTGATCAGCCTCTTTGTCCCCGATTTCGTAGGCAGGATTTAACACGAAAGTATAAACACAGGCACTGTCGAAATATTTTACACTATTTCAGGGCAAATAATTTAGCCTTTTTTACGACTCATAACTCCTTTAATAACACTATGTTAAAAGTGGATTCATATGGCATGACAAATGCAGATACAGGCGTGTATTGGTAACCAAATCGTGCAAAATGCAAAAAATACCGACACTTATGGGGGTAAGTGATGAAAAGGCAGGTAATTACAGGGTTGTTGGTCCTTGTGGTCATGATTGTTGCCGGATCTGTGTCTGCAGTGCCGAGACTTCAGACCTATATCGTCGATTCGGAATACTCAAATTTTTATAGCCTTATGGACCAGAGGTCCTGGGTCACCAATTCCCAGCAGTTCGATCTGAAAGTGATCGGATACTGGGGAGAGGCCGATAACTCGAGCGCGGTCAGCGGTACCGTGAACCCTGTAGGGATGCCGAGCTATGACCGCCTCGAAACATACCTCGCCATAAGTGTTCCCTGGAACCAGTCAGGGACCGTGTGGATCAATGGTGTGGAGATAAACTCCTTCGGTCGGTACAGGGACGCACTTCCAGTCGGCGTGAATCCCGATTGGACGGTCCGCTATTTGCCTCCCGCAATTCTGGGCAAGTTCAATTTCCATGCAATCGGTTCGATAGACAACGACCAGGTCAACGCATGGAGCTACGACCATGGGCTCATCCATTCCCCCGGTTGGGGAGACGAGATCCTGATGGACGTTGTGGTCAATGGATTCGACTGGGCTCATTTCGACGCAGTCGGAGTCGACGCTAACGGCAGGACTTTCACCAGTGCATGGGATGACGATTCGAGTTACTTCGCTACGCCGGAGCCGGGAACGCTGAGTCTGCTGGGTCTGGGTCTTCTTGGCCTGGCTCCTTTCCTTCGCAGGAAAAAGAATAGCTGACGGCCTGATAAGCTGATGGCCATCATAAAATGATATCTTCAAAGCGGGTGCCTGAAAGGGCGTCCGCTTTCATTTCATAAGAACGATCTTCCCTCCTACTGAAAATCGTCCAGATCGACCTCGATGATCTCCACCGTCCCGCTGTCGTGACAGGACAGGGCTATATAAATATTGGGGTAGCTTCCAAAAAACACAGCGTACCTTATCTTTTTATGTCAACGGCAAACGGGGGCATCCCGGGCGAGCTGGTGTTCCCTGGACATCTCACTAGATACCAGCAAAAACTGTCAACTTTTGTTTACGGCTGATACATCGTCAACCTGGTACAAAAAAAGGAGTTAATTGACATGATTTCCAACTAATCTTCTTGACTCTCAAGACAGCAGGTCTACAATAACAGGCACTCTTGCCAGAGGGGCAATCTGACAACAAATAATCTTCGGCCAGGAAAATTGGCATTGGTTGGACCGTACCTGCAAATTGCGCGACCGGGTGAATTACTGAAGATACGATGCGTCTATGAGTATGTGCATGGATTATTATTGCGAAAGGAGATCCCATGTCCCGCAAATATGTATTCCTTGTCCATGGAATCGGTCGTCATCAGGAAGGAGAATGGTCGAAGCCCTGGAAGGCGGCGATCCTCAACGCGCTTAAGAAATATTCTCCTTTCAACTCCATGACTGATGGTGATCTTGATCAGCAACTTGCCTTTGTGCCGATCAGCTATGACTCCGTCTTCGAGGGATTCCGCAGCAAATGGGGAGGACTGGCAGAGGCACTTGGCAATAACGACATCATCGCCAACCCCGGGCTGAGAAAGGCCTTCGAGTGGGTCGCCGACAATGAAACGGAGGATAACGGACTGACGGCGTTTTTCTGGGATAATGTCCTCGACGCGATCCTGTGGTACGCCTTTCCCCAGGCCCGGGGGGCCGCCATTGCGAAGGTGGTCGAGCAGCTCGCGGCAGGAGCCCGCAAGATGTATGATGAGAACAACGGTGTCAATACGTCCCATGTCCTGGCCCACAGCCTGGGTACCAGCGTCAGCCACGATGCCCTTGTCAGCCTGCGTTATGCCGGGCATATCCATGGAGGAGCCTTCGACTCGAAGCATCACAAATGGCGGTCGGTGTTCATGATCTCGAATACCAGCAGGCTTTTCAGGACATACACCAGGATCAGCGACGATGTGCCTATCGAAGAGTACGCTCCCTACACTTCAAACATGAAATCGGGAACGCGACCTTCGGCGATATGCATGCGGTACGCCAATGTCTATCACCGTGTCGACCCGGTATCCTGGCCCCGGCGATTTGCCCCTGCTGACTGGCCTTTCTCATCGTACCTCGACATCGAAACAATTCGATTTGACCAGCAGAAGGAAATACACAACATCGATCATTATATGGCCAACCCTCATGTCCATATCCCTTTCCTCCGGAGTGTACTGCAGAGAGACACCTTCGGTACCGCGGCGGAAGTAGCACAGTCGATGAATGAGTTCGAGCGGGACTACCCCAACCAGGCAGCCAATGAGTTTGCCCAGCTGAGGGATCTGCTCAACGGCGACTTTGACAGGAAGCTGAATACCAGGGAGCTGGCAGAATTTCTGGTCAAGACCTATAAGGAGCTGCAATGATAACACTGACAAAATCGCTGTGTATCGGGCTGCTGTTGGCTGCCGTGCCGTTTCTCGTACATGCCGAGGATAATGAGCCTGTGTTTCCTGACAGCAGTTGGGTTCGATTGGATCTGTCAAGTGTGAACACTCACCCTGGCTTCGATTCCTTAGGCGACGTTTTTTCTGGAGGTGGGGCAGAGTGGGAACAATCTCCGCTGGTTAAGGCCTACAGCGAGTTTGTGGAGCCTCAAACGCTTGTGGAGATCGTCCAGGAGATCATTCGAATAAAGAAGGTCCTGGCACACAGCCCCAACTTCGAAGAAGGTAACGGGCCGCGTATTCGAGCCAGTCTCACCCGGGAGCTCGATAGCCTGATAGCATCTTTTGCTGACCAGCTGGCGGAAACGCCCCAGAGACTTGCGACCTGGGAAAGTGTCCGCGAGAAAATCGGCCTCAACAATTTTCAGATTATAGGCAGTAGATGGCGGGGATCATCTGTGGAAGGAGCTACTGAGTCCATTGTCAGCAGTACCACGATCCTCTTTGCTGGTAAGCCTACTCAAATCGTCCTGTCGACCACTCAAGGGGATCTTTCCTTTATGCCTTTTGTCTATTTTGCTACCTTGCCCCAGGCCATAGAAGTGCGAGTCGTATGCAATCGTATCCTTCACCTTTTTAATGCTGCATACGTGGAGCAACTCGATGTTACCGTGAAGCGTCTGGGACAGATCAACAAGGCCTGGGATACATACCTCTCAAAAGGGTTTTCACAGTATCCATGGGAATTCCTGCTGAACAGTCACATCGTCGATTTCTCGTGGTCCCGCCCACCAGTCTGGCAGCTGGTCGTCGTCCATCCCGAAGCGGCGACCGTTATCGACATCCGCAATTCGAGCACGACGCAGACCGAAAGTTCTATCGCCATCCACGGTTTAGGATTTGTCCGTTACCTTGGCGATGAACGCAACTGGTTCCTGGGGAGCTCCTTTACTGTGTCCATACCACAGGATGATGAATTAGGTCTGGGAACGGGGTTGACGGTTCATTTTGGACACGCCGACCTCTATAGCCAGTTTCCCCATCTGAGCCTGAGCATCCTCTGGCATGATTTCGCATCTAACTCTCATGGTCCTGTAATCGGGGTCAGCATCGATTTCTGGAAGCTGTTTTCCAGGAGGGGAGGCGAAGAGTTGTTCCGCAAGGTGTTGGATGAAAGGAAATGAATAATCGAATGCGCAGGTTTCTCTACACTGGGAGCAGATATTAAACATCTAATGACCTGGGGGCGAACAATATGAGTGACGTTTTTATCAGCTATTCACGTTCTGACCGGGATAAGGTCGGCAAGATCGCGGAACTGTTGACAAAAAAAGGATATGACGTCTGGTGGGACAAGAGGCTTCTGCCCGGAGATGTCTGGTTAAGAGAGATCGCGACAGGGCTTCGCGAAACCAGGCTCGTACTCGTCCTGTGGTCGGAAAAATCTATCAAGTCGGATAATGTCCTGAGTGAAGCATTGTATGGCATCAAGAAGAGGACCCTTCTGCAGGCATTGATCGAGGATGTAGAGATCCCATATTTCGCAGAGATAATTCAGGCTTCGAATATTGTGGGATGGCCTGATAAACACGATAAGACAGAACTGGATATGTTGCTCGAAGCTGTGAAAAAAACTCTGGAGACAAAGCCAGTTGAATCTACAGGCAGCAAGGATGATAAGATCGTAGACATCAGAAATGCGTCGGAGAAGGCCAAAGACAAAATAAAGACGATAAAGAAAATGTCAGATACGACAGAGTCCAAGATAGGGGGCATTGAAGCAAACAGGACTGTCGAAGATGCTGGAGAGGTCATCGAGGTCATCGACACGAACCTTGAGGTCATGGATAAGCTCGGTGAAAAAGGTCGGGAAGTGAACGATATCCGTGTTGAGAATGTAGAGATTTCCAGGATCGAGCTTCTTGTTCAAAAGGCGAAACTCCTGATCCAGGAAGCGAACAGGATGAAGGCGGACGAGAACGCGCCTGAAAAAAAGAAAAACAAGGTATTGTTGAAGAAACAGAAGGAAGCGTACCGGGTGCTTGAAAAAGCGGGTGAGCTTGTTCCCGAGAACACAGAGATCCTTCTGGAGAAAGCAAAGTTGTTGATCGATCTGACCCCGGACGACCCGACTGACGAGGAAAGGCTCCTTTATAAAATACAGGATCTCCTCAAGACACCTAAAAACGACAGGGAGCAGTTTCACATCGCTGAAGCGACGATGCTGCTTGCTATCTCGAGGGGCGACTATAACAAGGAACAACTCGGAGAAGCGAAGAGGATGTTCGGGAAGATAGACCGGCAGGACAGAGTGGAAGAATGCGAGTTCTTTATTGACCTCGCTGAGTTGACGAGCCTGGAGAAGTCCGATGACATGGAAGAAGTCCAACCACTCCCACAACCTGCTGAATTTCAGCCTGTCGGCCAGTGGGCCGTGTATGTGAGCGATGCGATGAACAGCTTCATATCACTTAATATCAATCCTGACGGTTCATTTTCCTGTCTTCAGCAGGTGCCGGCGATAGGTCTGAACATGGAAGCGCAGGGACAGTGGGGGTACAACCAGGTCAACAAATATCTCCAGATCCAGGGTATGCGCGCTGACTGGATGCCGTTCATGATGGGTATTACAATAATGGGGATGCAGGAAAACCAGTATCACGGTACTGGTATAGACGGATTTTTGTATAAATTTTCGCGGATAACCTAGACCTGTATTTATTGGGGGGAGATCGAGATGTCAGTATGGGGACCACTTGCGCAGCGTTACGAGAAATCAGCGCCAAGAAAGATACTTTCACTCGATGGAGGAGGGATCCGGGGGGTCCTGACGCTCCAGATCATAGCGGAGATAGAGCGTCAACTGAGGGGGAAAAGTGGCAAAGGGGATGAATTCCGGCTCTGCGATTACTTCGATTATATTGGTGGAACGAGTACTGGTTCGATAATAGCTGCAGGGCTGGCGCTGGGTATGAGCGCCGATGAGATGATCGAGTTCTACAGCGATATGGGGCCGAAGATTTTCGACAAGTCTTTCATCCTGAAAAGGTTGAAATACAAATACGAGGATGAACCACTGGCGAAACAGCTCAGGAGTGTCTTTGGGAAGGACACCGATCTCAGCCCAGAATATCTGAAATGCCTGCTGCTCGTAGTCACCCAGAACGTTTCTACCGATTCACCATGGCCGATAAGCAGCAA
The DNA here is from genome assembly GCA_019038625.1 of Candidatus Latescibacterota bacterium. Taxonomy (NCBI): domain Bacteria; kingdom Pseudomonadati; phylum Candidatus Latescibacterota; species Candidatus Latescibacterota bacterium. The sequence goes on from JAHOYU010000209.1 coordinate 24,834, forward strand.
TCCAATGGCCAAATACAACGACACTTCAAGGCCTGACTGCAACCTTCGCATTCCACTCTGGCAACTGGTCAGAGCCAGCACTGCAGCTCCGGTATACTTTCCTCCCGAAGTCCTGCAGTGGGATTCGAAGGACCCGGACAAGTCGTTCGTGTTTGTGGACGGAGGAGTGACGCCGTACAACAACCCATCCTTCCTGATGTACCGGATGGCTGTTTCGCCTCCGTACAAGCTGACCTGGGAAAAGGGTGAGGAAAAAATGCTTGTCGTATCGGTCGGTACAGGATCGGCTCCGAAAGAATCGGATGGCTCGCCATACGGGAACCTTCTTTCGGCCGGGAAAAATGCTCCCGGCAATCTGATGTACGTGATGTCGATCAACCAGGACATCAATTGCAGGACGGTAGGGCGATGCACATGGGGAAGTCCGGTCGACAGGGAACTGGGGGACATGATACCCAGAGATGATAGCGGCAGGCTGATACCACTTTCGCAAAATCTTGGCAGGGATTTCCTGTATATGCGCTACAATGCGGAATTAAGCGAAGAAGGCTTGGCCGGGCTTGCCTTACAGGATATCGATCCTGAAAAGGTCTGCAAACTTGATTCGATCAAAGAGATGAAAAATCTTACCCGCATCGGGAAAGCGGTGGCCAGAGAAGTGAAGCTCGATCACTTCGGTCCTTTCATGCCCTGACCGAAACTGGTGGTTAAGGATTAGTTGCCGGGCAAGGAGGCGGATTCCGTAAATATGGAAATCATAGTATTCACCGGGCATATGATCGACAGGCCCGACAGGACGATATCGAGATTCCCTCCAGAAAGGGAGTCCGCCGCGAGAGAAGCGATCAGAAAAACGGTTGCCGGGATCAGGGATGAATCGGAAGGAGAACTCGTCGGTTATGCCGGAGGCGCATGTGGCGGGGACATTCTATTTCACGAAGTATGCAAAGAGCTCGGGATAAGTACCAGACTGTTTCTGACATTACCTCCAGATAAATACAATGAAGCATCGGTGCAACATGCCGGAACAGACTGGAGTCGCCGCTTCAGAAAACTCTGTGACGAGCACGCGACGAAAGGAGACATGGTGATCATGTCTCAAGAGAAAGAACTCCCGGGGCGGTTGATGGAAAAGAAGGATTACTCGATCTGGGAGAGAAGCAATCTCTGGCTCCTGCTCAACGGGCTTGACGATGCTGCTGGTGATGTCACCTTTCTCGCTCTCTGGGATGGAGAGGAAGAGGGCGATGGTCCGGGTGGAACCTCACACATGGTAAAGATCGCTGAGGAGCGCGGGGCTCGCAGTGTTGTAATCAGGACCGGGGAGATATTTGATTAATTCTGAAGCTGTTATTTAGATAAGCAGGTGGAATATGGCGGATTATGAATACGACGTATTTTTCAGTTACAAGCGTGACGAACTCACCAGGGAATGGCACGAAAAAGTAAAAGTTCTTCTGGAATACTGGATCAGACAGGAATTGAACGTGACCAAAATCCGGATATTCATGGACACGGAAGACATCAAGACAGGCGATAAATGGAAACAGATTATCGAGAAGAGCCTGAGAAACTCGAAATGTCTCGTCGGTATCTGGTCGCCTGATTATTTCCATTCGAGATGGTGCCTTTCGGAATGGGCTTCGTTCCGGGAGCGGGATAAGATAATCAAGCAGGATTCACCGATTATTCTCCCAGCGAGGTATCATGATGGGGATAGTTTCCCCGAAGAAGCCAGGAATCTTCAATCCAGGGATTTCACCGAATTTAATTCGACCATGGCTTATTTCTGGAAGAGCGAGGACGGTTTCGAGTTCGAGAAGAAATTGAAGGAATTCGCGAAAGAGATAGCCGAGGCGATCAAAAACGCGCCCGAATACCGGGACGACTTCCCGATAATCATAATCGAGGAACAGGATGTACAGGAACCCAAAAAAATTGAACGGATAACGGTGTAGATCATGAAGAAAAATCAGAGAATGGGAAGGGTATACACGTTCTATTCCTACAAGGGTGGAGTCGGCAGGTCGATGACCATGGTGAATGTTGCAGCACTGCTGGCGAAATGGGGGCATAAAGTCCTCATAGTCGATTGGGATCTCGAGGCTCCCGGGCTTGAGATATTCTTCAACAGAACACCGGTGTCGATGAATGGCGACCCGGCCAGGATCCCAGGTGTAGTCGATCTCCTTCTCAGCAGGACTGGCGCCCAGAAGCTGGATTGGCGAGATTGTGTCATCGAGATCGATATTCTCGGTAGTTCACTGGATATCATAACTGCCGGAAAAAGGGATGATGATTACCGGGCAAAGCTGCTCAGCCTCGACTGGCCCAGGCTTTTCGAAGAACATAGTATCGGGAACTACCTGAACGATATAAGAAACGAATGGATAGGCGAATATGATTTCGTACTTATCGACAGCAGGACCGGGATAAACGATATCGGGGATATCTGCACGGTGATCCTTCCAGACGTACTGATCCTTTTATTCGTCACCAACCGTCAGAATATCGACGGTATCAAGCGTGTGATGGCGAGGGCGCGGAAGGTGCAGTCGCAGTTGCCCGTGAATCGGAGCAAGCTTGTCGGAGTACCCGTGCCCAGCAGAGACGAGGTATACAACGAATACGACAGGTCACAGGAATGGAAGAACATCTTCGCCGAAGAGATGTCGGAGTATTACCGAAACTGGTTGCCGAGAGGCGTGGAACCTCGGGAAGCGCTGAATAAGCTGTTTATACCTTATGTGGCAAACTGGAGTTTTGGTGAGAGGCTGCCTGTCGTCGAGAATGAAAGTGAGATACATAACCCGACAAGCATCAGCGCTGCGTACGGCAGGCTTGCCAGGCTGATCGAGAAAGATCTCGATTGGACAGCCCTGGTCGCCACGTCGGACCCGAACGAGATCGACAAGGTCAGGCAGGATGCCGTGTCCGCGAAGGACGAGACCAAAAAAGTTAAACGCAGGACGCGATGGATAGCTGCCGCCAGCATCCCAATCGTCATCGTGGCGATAATAGCGATCATGACGTGGGTAAATTCTTATATGGATATTCAGAATTTTGAGGAACGGCTTGAGCAGGCCAGGGTATTGATAGATGCGGAGGCTGGGGTTCGGGTTTCGTCGGCCAGAAGGACTGCTCTGGAATTTCTTATGGTAAACGGCAAGTCGTTGCAGGAGGTGAATCTGGAATCTGCGGACCTCAGCGGGATGACCTTTGTTGACGCGAACCTGACAGGAGCAAACCTGAGAAACGCCGATCTCAGCGATGCATCGCTTCGGCGTGCCAACCTGCGCAGGGCGGATCTGACCGGAGCGAATCTGAGAAATGCAGATCTTACCGCGGCAATCTTTGCCGGCGCTAAACTCGGTGACACCAATTTCGATAACGCACTGCTCATTGGTGCACGGATCGATTCAGTGAGAAACCTCGATCCAACAAGTCTCATCAACGCCAGGGAGTTGGACAGGGCAGTTCTCAACGAAAGAACATCATCCTATTTCAGGGACAATAGACAGAGAAGCAAGTAGTGATAAAATCATAATCGATCACTGAAGTTAAGGAAGCGTTGGAACAGATTTATTGAGAAAGGGTGCCGTGCGAAACTCAAAGAAAAAAGACCAGATCACTTTCCTTATCCCCGCATTCCTTGTCTACAGCACGGGCATGCTTTTCTGTGCATGGGAACTGGTCAGGCGTCAGCAGGACATTAATATATTCTCGATGAATAGTATCGTGGGAATCAGCATGGTCATCATAGGATTGACGATCAATCTGGTCGCCGCATTTACGCTCCGCCGGTCCTACTCCTCGACCCTGGAAATAAGGGAAGATCATCGGCTCGTCACACATGGTATATTCAGGTTCATACGACATCCGATCTATCTGGGAAGCATCATCGTTTCCTTTGGTGTCCCGGTGTTTGTCTGGACCCTGTATGGCTTTCTGATCCTGGCCGGGCTTGTTCCTCTGGTCCTGCACAGGATCAAACTCGAGGAGAAGATGCTGATCGAAGAATATGGAGACACTTACCGTAAGTACATGGAATCTACAGGGAAGCTGCTTCCATTCGTCTATTGAAAATGCTGGCAGTGTGGAACCGCCAGATCACCTGTTCAAAAACCCTGCCCGGCGATGGATCATTGGTTGCCCGAGGATGAGATAGAAATTATTCCGTCCCGCTTCGGCAAATCCCCACCCGATGTAGATCGGACCTATATAGCTGTCGAGCCCCAGAAAGATACTGCCGGCGACGATTCCGTTCGCGAGATCGATGTCTTTCCTGTCCTGAAAGACATTGCCATACTCAAGGGAAAGGCCGGCGAAGACAGGTAGAATGAATATAGTCCCGATCTTTCTGTAAAAGGCGCCGTATATCAGGCCCGCGTTCTGGCCTGTAAGTTCGTTACGCTCCAGGCCAGACAGCCTCGTGAACCCTCCCAGGTTGAACCGGTTCTGTATCGGCGCGTTGCCATGGTTGGTAACCGCGAGTTGCCCACCCAGCAGGCCGGTATTTTGTCCAATAGATTTAGCGAAAGTCCCCTCGATAGTTCCCTGTTCGAATTCCTGATCAGAGCCAAGAGCTTCGAAGTCGGCGGAGAGCCTCACCCGCAGGGTACGCCCGGAAAGGGGAAATTTCAGATCATCCATCTCATCTGCAAAGAACTGTAGAAAAAGTCTGCTTGAGTCAAATTTATAGTCGGGGACGGCTGGGTCGCCCGCCTGTATTTCCATCTTGCCCATATCCCGGATCACCCCCACACGGATCTCTCCCCAGGCTCCAAGCTCTCGTCCGCTTGACACTTCGATGCCGTAACGCTTCATTCCCCACTCCGCCAACAGGTTGCTGTTGGCGTCGAATGCATTAATAGCCCACTCACCGAATGAGGCCCGCAGCTGAATGAAATTGCGAAGCTTGAAGTCGAGCGGTTGATAGAGCTCGGCGAATATGCCCGGTTCCTGTCCTATCTGGACACCGAAACGCCATTCGCCATTCCGGGAATTGATCGCTGTGCGGGTGTAGGCGGCTGCGAGATTGAAGTTCGGACTTTCGTAATCCTCATAAACGGCCGCTCCGAACTGAATGTAGTTCGGGCCCCAGGACGCTTCCTGCGCGGTGATCGTCAGCAAACAGGCACCATGCTTCCTGGTAATATCGTAATAGACCGATTCGAACAGCTCGAGTCCGTAGATCCGAGCCAGGTCCCGTTCGAGCATGTCGATGTCGAGAGGCTGTCCTTTTTCGACATTGATCATAGAGATGAGCACACGGTCGGAGATCCGGGATCTGTTCACAAGCTTTATTCCATCAATGACCGGAACGGACCAGGTCTGCTCGCGACCGGCCAGATGATTTTCATAATCATCTTCAGACATCGAAAGAAGGGTGAGTTTGTCGGAAACCGCTTCAGCAGCTGTGACACCAGTAGGAATAGCTTCCCCGGCGCGTTCGAACGAGCCTGTCGTTATGTCTCCGAGCTCTGGTTTTATGAAGATATCATCAATGTTTAATGAAGCGATCTGAATGTCGGTGTTACGCCTTGTCAAAATTCCGGTGAGCTGATCGGTGACGGCCATCACAGAACTAAGTTCCTCGATGCTCTGCAGGGGGGTGCTTATATCGACCGCGATGACGATATCGGCGCCCATCTGGCGAACGACATCGATAGGAAGGTTACAACTCACGCCGCCATCTATGAGAAGCATGTCGTCTATTTCCTTTGGAGCGAAGATGACCGGAAGAGACATGCTTGTTCTCATAGCTCGTGCCAGGTCGCCTTGGCTGGTCACCACAGTCTCACCGGTGACAAGGTCGGCCGACACGGCGCGGTAAGGAATAGCGAAATCGTCGAAATCCCTTATCATCATTACCGGCATAGTGTATCTTTTCAAGAGGAGGTCGATCTTCTGGCCATCGAGTAGTCCCCTCGGAAATCTCAGTTTCATTCCGGTCAGCCCGGGTTTGTTCTTGACCAGGTAGAAATCGTCGTCCCTCTTGCGGCGAAAGGTCCGGTCCACCCGGGGGATATTCTCGACGAAGGCGTCCGCCCAGTCGATACGTGTGACTGTCTCCTCGAGCTCATCTACTGACATTCCGGTAGCGTAAAGGCCTCCGACGATGGAACCCATACTTGTCCCCGCGATATAGTCAATGGGGATGCGGTACTTCTCCAGTACCCTGAGTACTCCGATATGAGCCGCGCCCCGGGCACCTCCACCACTGAGAGCCAGCCCGATCTTCGGGCGTTCTTCGACTTTCGGGTGGGGGGGGGCTGCCATGGCCAATGTCGTCGACAGGATCACGACGGTACAGGCCAGAGTTGCAGTAAACAGCAATATATTCCATTTTGTTTTCAATTAATTCCTCCTCAGGCTATCTCGATGTATATATGACTGAGCGATTTGACACAATGGATTTAAGGAATGATCGTGATCTGCCGAAGAGTCAATCAGGATGCCGCCGATCCTGTAGGGTAAGTACGGCATATGATGAGACATGTATT
>JAHOYU010000210.1 GCA_019038625.1 Candidatus Latescibacterota bacterium
CCATACAGGTATGGACTCATGCTCGTAAAAGGCACGGATGGCCTGAAATACAAGTTGGCCGTAATTGGGACGGCTTTGATTTTGCTGTTGAAATTGATGGTCGAGCTTCCTCCCGATACAAAATATTCCGAACTGCCCGACATCAATCCCGCTCCCAGTCCTATCTCGATCATCGGTGATACAGGGTAGAAAAGCTCCCCCCCGAATTCAGGCACCCATTTAATATTATCAAGCTTTTCCCCAATTCCAATTTCTTCGTTTGCCTGATCGACCCAGTCATTATAATCAGAATATGAGATATGACTGAATCCCCCATACACTCGCGCGCCTATCCCCGCTCCTGCAGGCTCTGAGACAAATAACAGGGCGATTGCCATCAGGGACCCGATAATTGCAGACCTTCTCATACCTATTCTCCTTCCGGTGTCTTCCTCTGGTTGAATTACTATTTCTTTATCTGCTTGATCCGGTTTATATCCTCTCCCTTGCCGATAAGCACAAGCACGTCGCTGTCCTTGATAACAAAATCGGCCCCAGGAACAAGAACGAAGTTCTCAGGCACAAGCTCTTTTATTCCTATAACGTTGACGTTGTACTTCGACCTCATCGCCAGTTCCGCGAGAGACTTGCCGACGAACTCCACAATCGGGGCGATCTCTGCGATCATGTAATCTCCCGACATCGGCAGATAGTCGAGCACGTCCGGGGCCGAGAGATTCATCGCCACCTTCACTGCCATATCTTTCTCCGGAAATATGACATTCGTCGCGCCCACATTTCTGAGTATCTTTCCGTGGTCCTCGTTCGTCGCCTTGACGACTATTTTCTTCACTTCGAGTTCTCTCAGGTAGAGCGTTATGAGCGTGGCGGCGTTGGCATTCCCCCCCATACTCACTATCGACGCTTCCATTTCGTCAAGGCCAAGTGTTGCCAACATTTCTTTCTGCGTGGCGTCACCGATGATCGCCTGCGAACAGTATGGTCGTATCTTTTGTACCAGATCCTCTTCAATATCGAGGGCGATCACGTCGTGGCCTTCCTCGAACAGTGTACGAGCGACATGAAAACCGAAATTACCCAATCCGATCACAGCATACTTGTTCGACATAATTATTCCTTTCCACTCCCCGTCGGGAGTCCCCTTACCCTACCATCACCTTTTCCCCGGCATACTTGAATGGCCGTCCGTGCTCGGCGCGCGTAACGACATAGGCTACAGTGAGAAGTCCGACCCTTCCCACCATCATAAGCATGATTATCACGAGTTTTCCTGCTTCAGTCAGTGATGACGTTATTCCCATTGAAAGCCCGACCGTCCCGAAGGCCGAGACTGCTTCAAAAAGATATGATAGAAAATATTCATTGCCCGCGTGATTCGTCGTCATCTCCGTGATCAGCAGAGAGATAAGTCCGGCTGTCACGACCAAAACGGCAAGTATAAATACGGCCAGCGCGCGGGAGATCACATCGTCAGGAATAGTCCTCTTGAAAAGACTCATGTTCCTTCTGCCTGCGATCTTGCTCTTGAAGATCGCCATGAACACGGCCAGCGATGTCGTCTTGATCCCTCCACCACAGGAACCTGGGCTTGCCCCGACAAACATCAGCATGACCAGCATGAACAAAGTCCCGGGAGCGAGCCTGGAGATGTCGAGGGTATTAAATCCGGCAGTCCTGGCTGTAACAGACTGGAAAAGGGTAGTCAGGAGTTTGTCCTTGATAGATATCGACGATATCTCCCCCTTGCTTTCGGAGAGAAGTATCAGGCTCCATCCTGCCAGAACGAGAATAACAGTCGTGGCAATGACCATTTTTGTATGAAGAGAAACTGCCGGTCTGCGCTTTACGTTTCGATTAAAAAGTCTGTTCCTCAATTCGTAGATCACCGGGAAACCTATTCCTCCAGCGACGATTAATACCATTATTGTCATGTTCAACCATACGTCACCCTGATACTGAACGAAACTCTCCCGATAAGTGGAAAACCCTGCGTTGCAGAACGCGGAGACCGAGTGAAAGACACTATGATACAGCGCCTGTTTGAACGGCATCTCCCTGTACCAGAAAAAGAACAGCGATGCGGCACCGATCCCTTCAGCAACGAACGTGAAGACGAATATCGATCTTATCAGTTTTCTGATCTTCTTTATTGGAGCTGGAGTGAAAGTCTCTGTCATTATCCATCTCTGCCTCGTCCCGAGTCCCTTTCCAAGAAACAGGAACAGAAACACGGAAAAAGTCATCAGACCCAACCCCCCAAGCTGGATAAGGGCCAGGATAACGGATTTGCCGAACATCGTAAAATGAGAACCTGTTTCAACTACGACAAGCCCTGTCACACAAACAGCGGACGTCGCAGTAAACAGCGCATCGACCGCTGAAAGAGGGTCGCCCACCGAAGCTGCCGGCAGCGCGAGCAGTATCGCGCCGATGACCGCGGCAAGGGTGAAACTGATGATGACCAGCAGTCCCGGTCTCATCCGTTGAATGGATGTAAAAACCCTCATATCGTGGCTTTCTGGCCCAACCGTGTACGGTTAAACAGTTATTTGATGAACCCTATCCTGCCGGAATTATCAGCATCGACCCCGAGGGCCTTATTGGCGAATTCCTTCTGATCCTTCTCGGGAAACCTGACCACGGTAAGTACATTTCTCCAGGGCAGCAGGAAATTGACCGTGTTTGATTCTTTCTTTCTCTTGCTGACAGGAATATCTTTCCCGTCATTGTCCCGGATCTCAACGGTCAGGAAATGTCTGTTCTCCACCCACATACCGATCTCATCCACGGCGATTACCCTGCAGAAGAAAGGTCCGTCCCCTTCTATTCCGGTGAACTCTATACCCGCGGTATTCGTCAGCTTTACGAGTACGGTCTGATCGATAATATCTCTTGCATCATCCATTATTGACCTCCTGCCGTCACTTGACGGCACATTTCGGCTGATTCTGAACGTTAAGTGATAAAAATTCAAATAAAAACTGCTGGCAGGAATATCATTATCCGGACGAAAGTCTTTTTATGTATTCCAGATAGAGTCGGGAACCGCTGCCAGGTTCGCAGAAATCTGTCCTGAAAAGTCCGGCAAGTTCCTCTCTTGATATTCGTCCTTCATGATAGGCATTGTAAAGATTGCTTCCAAGTATTCTACCCAGGACCCTTATAATAAGCAGCCTCTCCCTGATATCGAGTCGAAAGATCTCTCGAAGCTTTTTCGTCACCCGCAGAGAGACTCCTTTCTCTCTTTTAAAATGATACTTGAGGTAAGCCGCAAGCCTGCGTGTTTCGATGATGGAAAATCCGTCGACTGGCCGAGTCACGGCCCCGCGGGCATCGATGCAGCCCTGCAGGTCGTCATCCGGGACGGAAGTGATGAGAGGATTGACGAGAAGTCCACCCACCCAGCTGAGACCCTCTTCGAATACGTAGGCATAAAACCTGTCATCCTCGCGGCGCTCCTTCCTGTTTCTCCTGCCGACCTCGTCCCTCATGGCGTAGAGCACAAACCTTGCGGCTTCCCTCGCCGCACAGGTCTGATCGAACCTGACCATCAGAAATATGTTCAGTCCGGGGAAATATTCCAGCCCCCTCACCCTCAAGTTCGCGCTTGTTGCCAGAATCCCCTCCTCGGTGACCTGCCTCGAACGAAGAAGACAAGCAAAAGAACTGTAGGTACTGCGTCTGTGCACTTCCGGAAAAACATCATCGATCGACTGCCCTACTTCCTCCCTTCCAGTCACCTCGAATCCAGTATCGCTGCCGGTTAGAAGTGAGAGTATATTCTCCACCATCTCTTCGAGGGAACTGAGCGCGGATTCGGATACCGATTTGTCCGACCAGAGATCCAGCATCGCGCGATATGACTGATATTTTATCACAGGTGAAGCGTTGAATATGCAGAACCTGCCCCTGCCCACCGATACAGCCGGGATGTCCTCCATACTCCTGAGCATCAGTTTCCAGTACAACCTGTCGATATTCTGTACGATCGTCGTTGTCCGTAGCCCGGGGGCGCAGACCTGTTCGACTTCCCGTGGCAGATGGCTGCCCGCAAGGTGGGATTCTCCGATTACAACGAGGATCTTATACCCGGGGAAAAATCTTCTGATTGAAGCGATCTTTCTCGCCATCATCCTGTCCCTGCGGCCGATGAACTTCAGATGATCGCGGGGTTCGTAGTCGATCCCAAAAACGGGGACGAGCGGTTCCTTCATGTCCATGAAGAACGGCCTGAAATTCTCCCAGTCAAAACCCCATTCCGATTCGTAATCGATTATCCGGAGAAACTCCTCTTCCCCGTAACTGCCCTTCATCCATCTGTCCAGGGATTCCTGTTGGTACTCGTACAACATCTCCAGGGCCAGGACCACTTTCGCGCCTCCTGCAAGCAGGCTCTTCAGAAGAAAGACAGCCCACTCCTGGCTGGCCTTGAGGGGATGATAATCTCCGAAATAGATGATATCACTGTTCAGGGCGCTTCCGAGTACGTCATCGAGATTGCATGTCTTGCGATATCTGCTGAATTCCCTGGTAAATCTCTTGATATATTCAGAACTTTCAGTCTTGTCGACACCGAAGATCTCCTCACGCAGCCCGGACACGATCTTCTTCTGGGCATCGATCTCCTGTCTTATATTCTTCAACGCCGTCATATCTCTCCGAAAAAGTAACCCCCACTATTCATTCGACAAGCTCATCCAACTTGAATATACTGTGTCATACTTCTTTCTCGGAGGATTATATTTATATCTTTAGCGGGAGTGTTGATGAACAGTCCTTTCCCAAAATGGTGCGCGCCTGATTGCGAACATGCTTCGTTCCCGGAAAAAAAACATCTAGACGGAGCGTGTCACACATTTATCGCGTTGTACTGCAGTAAATACGACAGACTTGTGCAGAAGAGTGCCCTCTGCCTGGACAATAAATACCATGGCGATGACAATAATGACTAAAAAGACTGACGACCTGCTGCATTCGATCCTGGAATCAGGACGCAGATTCATATATGAGCACGAAGCTTATTCGATCCTCGATACAGCAGGATTCCACACACCACGGACATCCTTCTATACAAAAATATCCCAGATACCCGATTCCGGAGCGCCGGACATGCCCGGCGACCGTGTAGTCTGCAAACTGATATCTCCTGAGATGCCGCACCGCTCGGAGTTCGGCGGAATAGTAGTGATCCCCAACTCAAAAGCTGCGATGGATTCGACCTTTGACTCGTTCAGCAATATATGCGATGAAAATGATTTTACACTTGCCGGGATGATGGTGGCCGAACTTCTTGAGATCGACGATCATGTGCCACATCAACTCCTCTTTACTCTGAAACAGGACCCATCTCTTGGGCCGGTGATCATCGCGGGACTTGGAGGGCTGGGCACCGAAGTATGGAAGGCTGGCCTGCGTGAAGGAGCAGCTCTGTTTATCCGATCGGCAGAAAAAGTCCTGGACCGTGATTCCACTCTAAAGGCTCTCGAAAAGACATTTTTCTATCCATTGATTACCGGTGGTACAAGGGTCTCCCGGAAACCGATGATCAAGCCGGAGAAAATATTTTCCGCTCTTGAAGCCATTGCCAGGCTCGCACTGGACTTCTCCCTCACTTCAAAGACATCCCGCGTCACTATAGATGAGTTGGAGATCAACCCGATTCAGATCACCGGCGACGGCAGGCTTGTACCTCTCGACTCGCTGATGCGGATATCAGAAAAAAGGACAACAGGGATCCATCCTCCCCAGGAAAAAATCGACAGCCTTCTGCATCCTGAAAACATGCTGTTGATCGGAGCTTCAGCCGACAGGATGAACATGGGCAGGATAATACTCAGGAACCTGCTCTCCACCGGGAAGATAGAAAAAGAGAAGATATTTCTCCTTCACCCGTCGGCCACTGAGATCGAGGGATGCGTGGCTTTCGAATTGATAGACGACCTTCCCGACAAAATCGATCTTGCCGTATTCACGATCCCTGCCAGTGAGCGGTCAGTTGGGATGATCGAAAAAATTATCACTGAAGACAAGACCGAATCGATGATCCTGATCTCCGGTGGCTTTGATGAGACCAGCGGAGGCAGACATCTTTCAGAGAGGATCAGGACGGCCCTCGATAATGCACGGAATGCCGGTAAGGGTCCGGTCCTTAACGGCCCCAACTGCATGGGGATCGTATCGGGGCCAGGCGGCTATAACACTTTTTTCCTCCCGGATTACAAGCTGTCCCCGGGCGGCTCCTTCGGCGAGAAGACAGCTGTGGTCAGCCAGAGCGGTGCCTGGCTTGTCACCCTGCTTTCCGCTCTGGACCTCTATGATCCCCGGTATATGATCACGGTCGGTAACCAGATCGACCTTACGATCACCGACTACCTGATAAAGCTTCGTGAAGACGAAAAGATCGATGTATTCATCCTGTATATCGAGGGATTCAAAGAGGGAGACGGCGAAAGATTTCTGAAAGTAGCGGGCGAGATCGCCTCCTCTGGCAAAAAGGTCCTGGTCTACAAATCGGGAAGGACTCCGGCCGGGGCTCAGGCCGCGGCTTCGCACACCGCCGCGATGGCCACAGACCATGAACTGTTCACCCGTCTTATGGAGGACGCCGGAATTTACGAGGCGGACACCCTCGAGGATGTCGAGGATGCAGTGAAGGTATTCACCCTCCTCGATGGAATACGGGTAGCGGGACGAAATGTCGGTATCTCGAGTGACGCGGGCTTTGAATGTTCGGTGGCTGGGGACAGACTTTACTCTCTGCGACTGGCCCGCTTCAGCGAAAAAACGATCGAGGTTCTGTCCGAACACCTGCCGTCGGGGATCATCGATGTTCAAAACCCTGTCGATGCCACACCGGCCATCACTACCGAAGAGTACGGAAAATGCGTAGAAGCGATACTCGAGGACGATAACACGGACTGCGCGGTCATTTCGAACGTAGCCGCCACATCGACTCAGGAAAATCTCCCTGCCGGCCCGGAACACGACGAAGATATCACAAATCCTGATTCTCATCCGAACACACTTATCAGGATCTTCAAAAAATACGATAAACCTGTCGTCTTCTGCATGAATGAAGGATCGATCTACGACCCGGCCGTCAGGATGATGGAAGAAGCAGGTTTGCCGGTATTCAGGAAGATAGACCGCGCAATAAGAGCCCTTGAACTGTTTGTGAGGTTCGGTCAGGAAAATGAGATTTCCTACTAGGGCCACCCTCCCTGTGATCATCTGGCCGACCGGGAATACCGGCTGGCGGTACACACCTTTTTTATTGTGTCAACCCTTTAACTGTAATAGGCTTGCACTCGACAACAACAATAAATGAAACCTTTTTCTGAAACCGCTGTCCATTTAAAAAAGACTGGAACAATAGAGAGCAGTCATCCGTAACAACGATACACTTCACCATCGGGCGAAAGGCTGTAATGAATATATCGATAGCAGACCTGAATATGGTCTACAAAAACGGAAAACATGCGCTCGACTCGGTCAACCTCGAAATAGGAAGCGGGATGTTCGGCCTCCTCGGCCCCAACGGCGCGGGCAAGACCACTCTGATGAAGATACTCGTCACCCTGATGAAACCATCCTCAGGGGATGTCAGTGTCGGAGACCTCGATCTGGTACGAAACAGACGGGAGATCAGATCGATGCTCGGTTATCTGCCCCAGGACTTCAGGTTCTTCTCCAAGCTGAGGACATGGGAATTCCTTGACTATGTGGCAAGCCTTTCCGGACTTCGTGAGACGAAAAAAAGAAAGCATGCGGTAGACGAGATGCTCGAACAGGTAGGCCTGTTCGATGTAAGGGACCGGATGGCGGGGAAGCTTTCCGGTGGGATGAAACGCAGACTGGGAATCGCGCAGGCGCTGATCGGTTCGCCGCAGATAATCGTCGTCGACGAACCAACGACCGGCCTCGACCCTGAGGAACGTATCAGGTTCCGCAATCTGATTGCCGATATGCAGCACCGGGATGTCACCATCATCCTCTCGACCCATATCGTCGGTGATATCTCGAGTACATGCAACGATGTCGCGCTTCTGCACGAGGGCAGGGTCGTTTACAAGGGAGATCCTGAAGGCCTCGTCGACATGGCCCGGGGCCACTCCTGGCGTTTCGAAGCACTGGAAAGCGAATTGGAAGACATAAAGGAACGTTTCTCGGTCATTTCCACTATTCCATCCGAAAACGGTTGGGAAGTCGATGTGGTCGGGGACAGTCTTGATGGGTATCCCGGGAAAGAGATAGATCCGGACCTCGAACACGCTTATGTATATTTCATGGAACACGAGGTCCCGACCGCCCAATAAACGAAGTATGCCAGTCGAACCAGTGTGAAAGGATTTCTCACATGATATCTTTCTATAATATCTTCACTGTAGCGAAGATAGAGGTCAGGACCCTTCTACGAAGCTGGTTCTTCAGGATATTCTCCGGCATCGCGATCATCTTTCTCGGTTTCTGGGATTTCGCGTCCCTATCGAAGGTGACACATTCGCCCTGGGCGTTCAGGGGGATCTCATCGACGATCCCATATATTTCGATAATGTTCCTTAACTCCGTACAGGCAGTGATAGCTGTCTTCCTCGCTTCCGATTTCCTCAAGAGGGACAAGAAACTCGACACGACCGAAGTCGTCTACATGCGTTCAATGACAAACGGCGACTATGTACTTGGCAAGACATTCGGGATCCTGTTTGTGTTCCTTATACTCAACGTCATGGTCCTGGCCCTGTCCCTGATCATGCAGCTGATCCTTGCTGAAGTGCCTGTCGCATGGATGGCATATCTTATTTACCCGCTTGTGATCAGCCTTCCTACCCTGGTCTTCATACTTGGCCTGTCATTCTTCCTGATGGTCCTCATCAGAAACCAGGCTGTCACTTTCATCGTGATCCTGGGTTATATAGCTACTACTCTCTTTTTTCTTGCAGGAAGGTTTAACGCCCTTTTCGACTACATGGCCTACAATGTTCCTCTGATGTATTCATCGATCACCGGGTTCAGTGATACTTCCACACTACTTCTCCACAGGGGCATCTACTTCGTTCTTGGAATGTCGCTGATCTCATTTACGATCATCCTTCTCAAGCGTCTGCCTCAGTCGCGGGCCATGACGGGATTATCTCGAATATCGGCTTTCGTCCTGCTGGCCCTGGCAGCGGTGATGATGGTAGCCTATACAGGAAATATCCGGTCGGGCGTGAAGTTCCGCAGGGAAATGGTCTCACTTGGAAACGAACTCTCGGAACAACCCGTCACGACTCCGGTCAGTTGTGATATAGACATCGTCCATGATGGCAGTCGGATCTCCGCGGAGGCTTCCCTGAAGGTCATCAACGATACTCCCTCCTCCATAGACAGGGTGATCCTGCGACTCAATCCGGGGCTTGAGGTCGAACAGGTCCTTTCCGGTGAAGTCGCGCTGCGATTTGAAAGGGAGAAACACATCCTTTACGTCAATCCTGCGGAGACGATAGATCCCGGGGAAACACTTTCGTTCAGCGTATCATACTCGGGTACCATCGATGAAGATGCCTGCTATCCAGACATCCTGGAAAAGGACAGGATGGCAGCATTGAGACTGGAAAACGCAGGAATGGTCAATATCGGCAAAAGATATTCTTTTGTCAGCAAAGACTACATCCTTCTCACCCCGGAGACCCTCTGGTATCCTGCGGCAGGCCCCGGTTACAGTTCTGAACATCCGGAAAACCATAGAAGAGATTTTATCGATTTTTCGCTCGACGTGACTACCACCCCTGACCTGAAAGCTGTATCTCAGGGCTATGCGGAAAAGACCGGTGAGGGGAAATACAGATTCAAACCTGAATCCCTCCTTCCATCCCTTACCCTTTCGATCGGCGATTTCGAATACAGGAGCATCGAGGTCGATTCGGTGGAATACGGGCTGTAT
>JAHOYU010000211.1 GCA_019038625.1 Candidatus Latescibacterota bacterium
ACGGGAGAAGCGGCGCGAGGCGAGGGCCGTGAAGGCTGCGAAAGTGAAGAAGGTGAAACCGGCAGCGGAGGCGGTAGCGAAGGCTGATAGAGCCACGAAAGTGAGGTCGGTAGTTGAGGTTGCAAAGGTGAAACCAACTACAAAGGTAGAGCGAGTGGCTAAGGCGCCCACAAAAGCAGACCCGAATTCTATAGCACCTGCGAAAGATCCAGAACAACCCTCCCGCTTCATACCTCAGGCCGTGAAAGACGAAATCTTCAGGAGAGATGGGAACAGATGTGCCTACAGGAGCCCGGACGGGAGAAGATGTGATTCGAAATGGAACCTGCAAGTCGATCATATCATCCCATTCGCACTTGGAGGGAGCAACTCGCCGGAGAATCTTCAGCTCCTGTGCAGACGGCACAACCAGTACAAGGCCTTGAAGGACTTTGGAAAGAAAAAGATGTGTTGTAATTCCGGGAAAAAGTAGCGAGCCAGCTTCAGTAAAAAAAGGGTTGTTGTCCTTGCGGCGATATAGGACAGAAACTATCTTATATATAGAAGTGTTAGAAATGAAAGAAGGTGACAGAATGCGACTGTTACTTGTTGTGGTGTTAATATTATCGCTATTGATAATTATAGTTCCGGCGCTGCGAGCCGGGGGGGAGAATGAAATGGCATCGGAAAAGACTGAAGTCGCCACATTCGCCGGGGGATGTTTCTGGTGCAGCGAGGCTGACTTTGAAATGATAGATGGAGTGGTGAAGGTGATCTCGGGTTACACGGGAGGACATACAGAGAATCCTGCATATCAAGAGGTCTGTTCAGGGACAACAGGGCATATAGAGGCGATACAGGTCTGGTACGATCCTTCTGTGGTTTCCTTCAGGGATCTGCTAAATGTTTTCTGGACCCACATAGATCCGACGGATCGAGGAGGACAATTTGTCGACAGGGGGCCACAATATACGAGCGCGATCTTTTATCACGACCCAATCCAGAAGGAACTGGCCGAGTTGTCGAAAGAGACGCTCGGGAGTTCGAAAATATTCGACATGGCAATAGTGACCGAAATTCGAGAATTTGAGAAGTTTTATGAGGCAGAAGAATATCATCAGGGGTATTACAAGACCTGTCCCATGCAGTACCGGATGTACAGAAGTGGATCTGGAAGAGATAGTTTTCTCAGTTCAATATGGAAAGAAAATAAGTTCGACTTTTCCGATGAAACGACAGGTCGGGATGTTGAAATGACAGATCGGGATGTTGAAATGACAGATCCGGCTGCTGAAACGACAGATCATGTTGCGGCAGGGAGTGGTCGGATGGAGAAGCCTTCCGATGATATCCTGAAAAGGGACTTGACTCCGATGCAGTACAGGGTTACCCAGGCCTGTGGTACAGAACCACCCTTCAGGAACGAGTTCTGGGATAACAAACGCGAAGGAATATATGTGGATGTGATAACGGGCGAGGCGCTTTTCAGTTCTACAGCCAAGTTTGATTCGGGGTCAGGCTGGCCAAGTTTTACAAGGTCTCTTGAGGAAGGCAATATTGTCGAGAAAAAAGATGAAAGTCACGATATGGTGAGGATCGAAGTGCGGAGCGAACATGGAGATTCCCATCTTGGGCATGTATTCGAAGACGGCCCTCAGCCATCGGGCCGAAGGTATTGCATCAATTCAGCGGCCCTGCGATTTATACCTATGAAAGCCCTGGAGAAGGAAGGGTACGGGAAATATCTCTATCTTTTCGAGCGATCTCGATGAATATGTAATCTCTTTGAATCTGTGATCTCTATGAAAAAGTGATTTCCCTGAATAAATGACAGGTCATTGGACAGACCATGGAGTCATATGATAAACATCGGATCTCTAGATAATAGTCTCAAGGGCCTTGCATATGGCTTCAAGAAAGTCTCTGTCTTCCCAGGAGAAAAATGCGAGGGCGTGTGAGTCGATATCAAGTTCTCCCGCCACCTTGCCTGACTTGAACAGAGGTACCACTATCTCGGATTTCACATCCGAAGAACATGAGAGGTAGTTCGTCTCTTTGGCCACATCCTGGATGATGATAGTTCTCTTTCTTGCCGCGGCTTGTCCGCAGACACCTTTTCCGAACGGGATGCACGTATGGTTCGTGTGGGCGCCGCTGAACGGGCCCAGAGTTAGATCTTCCCCGCTCGGCCCGGTTAGGTAGAACCCCACCCAGTCGTAGTTTTCCACCTCGTTCCACAGAATATCGCAGATTGATTTCAGTTTTTCATCACGTTCGCCCGGGGCCGAGATGATATCGTCGATCTTTTTTCGAATGTCATCGAAAAGTTCTTTTTTGTTCATTTTGATATCTCCTGCTTTTGTCGGGACGGTATGAAATCCGTATAACCGCAGAGACCCCGCAGTTGTACCACAACAAGCTGATTCAAGTCGACATGCAATTTTAGTTCTTTTCCTCAATCAGGCACTTGTCTGAAAAGTGTGGGGGGAAGAAAGATATTGCTTGCAATACTATGCGTCGCATAGTATGATGTAATGCACAATATAGGAGGTAGCATTGTATGAATGTTGAATTTCGCCGTGGTGTCCTGGTTCTGGCTATACTGCGATTACTTGATAAAGAACAATACGGGTATTCGCTGAGAGAGATACTCAATCGTTACGGGCTTGAAATAAATGAAGGTACTCTATATCCGCTTCTTCGAAGACTCGAATCACAGAAACTTCTGAAGAGCGACTGGCGGATAGGAGATGGACGGCCGCGAAAGTACTATCGAATATCAGGAAAGGGAAAGACCTCACTGGAGAAAATGTCGAAGGAATGGACTGAACTGGTAGGGGCGATGAACAATATCCTGGGAATGAAATCCTAGGATGAACAATATCCTGGGAATAAAATACTAGAATGAAGGAGTTAACAATGGGATTGATCGAACGTTACATAAAGGAGGTGGCCCGGCATCTACCGGCTGCTCTCAGGCGTGATGTTTCCATCGAACTCGAGTCTGCTATCGGGGACAGTGTCGACGCCGCGATGAAGGATTCACTCGATGGAGACAGGGCTATAGTCATTAAGGCAGTTCTGAGGGATTTCGGACAGCCCAGGACTATCGCATTGTCATATATGCCTGATAATCAGTTCATAATAGGACCGAAATATTACAGGCCGTTCCTGCGTGCTCTCAAGATAGTCATTCTTGCCGCTTATGCCGTAGTCCTCATCGGGTTGATAGGATATCTCGTTACAGAGGGACCCTCCCTCTGGGAGTTTTATCGGAAGTTCGTCGATTCGCTTGGGAAATTTCCCGTCACTGCCGCGACTTTGATCGGTGCTGTCTTTGCGGTTTTTGCCCTCCTGGAAAGATTCGCCGTGCCGAAGAGCAGTGCGGGACCGGAAGAGGAAACAAGCTGGGATCCTGATACACTCCCGCCACTTGATGACTCCAGTACCGTCAACAGGGTCGCGACCGTTTTAAATCTGTGTCTTTACTCCTTTCTCTTCATACTGTTTAATTTTTTCCAGGAACGTATTGGGATGGTCAATCTGGCGAATGGTGAATACTGGTTTCTCCCAATGCTTGGAGACGGCTTCCACAAATATTTGTTATGGCTGAATGTTTGGCTGGTAGCCGCGTTTATCCTCAGTTGGCTTCTGGTCCGGGAAGGCATATGGCGTGATCTGACCCGTATATACAGAATAACACTGGACTTCCTGCTTGCCGTCATTCTTTATCTGATGGCGATCGATGCCAGTATCATAGGTCCTCCGGCAGGATGGACGATCCCTGTGCGTGGATTGAGTGGACTCGATCCGGTATTCAGGGATGAGGTCATTCCCATGGTAGGAATGGGTATTAGGATAGCTCTATTTGTAGCAGCCGCTTTGACACTGATCACAGCAGGTAAACGAATCTGGAAAATGATCAGAACGGTATGACGAGCTCTGTCCGGGAATAAGGTTGAGGTCCCAGGGAGGGAAATCCCTGTGTGGTAAGGGCTGGCGGATGGCCTATTCACTCGATTCCGCCAGCTTGAGCTTTACCCATATCTCCAGAGGCTGCGGTGGAGACATCCTGTCGGTCCCCGGCCTCTTCATGCCTCCACCCCGGCCGCCTCCACCGCGACCTCCCCCACCCATTCCTCTTCCAGGCCGCATCCCTGGATCCATGCTGCCTGGTCTTTTCATATTATTCTGCATCTTTATACGGCCGACGACAAATCCGATTCCTATTTTCGAATCTGGGCCTGCACCTATCGAGAACAGTGACTCTCCCTGCTCTGTAAAGGGGATTTTCATTTCCAGCACAAGGTTATCATCCCTCATCTCCATCGATACGTCGATTCCCAGCTCAGCTGTTTCTGTAATACTTCTAGTCATCCTCATATCGGATTCCGGCCGGATGATGTCGAGGGAGCCCGGTATGTCATTCATGAGAAGCCTGATCATCCGTGGATCGATATTTGCGGAAGTCCTTCGATCCATTCCCCGGGTATTGCCACCGGTCGAATTTCTGTCCATTCCTTCAGGTGGTCTGAATCCGGCCATTTCACCTGCCAGACCATTTTCTGTGAAAGATCTCATAGGGTAGTTGATCCCGAACTCACATTCCTTTCCGCCATCTTTGTCGAACCAGACGGTAAGTCCGTTTTTGATGACCTGGATCTGAGTTTTTGGATCTCTGGTGGATATACAAGCATATATAAATCGGTCATCATTCGTGATGCTGATTCTTGTGGAAGTATCGACATCATGGAGGAGGACCAGTCCACCCCACTCGGAGTCCATACCGTCGATCGAGATCTCCCTGTTAAGCCAAGTA
>JAHOYU010000212.1 GCA_019038625.1 Candidatus Latescibacterota bacterium
ATAAATATTGGCTCACCAAATACTCAAATACTAATAAGGGGGATATCATATGATACTTATCAACTTTACGGATGTGTCGGCATATCCGAGATGAACTTCAATGCCAGGTCATCCTGCGTCTGGGTCTTGTTTTTTCACCCTCAGCGCTTGCACGACACCTCCCAGGCCACCACCGATAATCACTGTTGACATACCCGCACCCGCACCCAGAATGTTCTGGATCTCCTGATAGGCGCCGGTTCCCTTCAGAGTGTGGGCGACCATGAGTATCGTGAAGCCCCAGAGGCAGGCGTTAACAATGATAACCAGGGAAACAAGCACTACCGACTTTGTCATCTTCTTCCTTCCATTCCAGGTTAATCGTTGCTCTCCGACCGAATCATTTCCCCCTTAAAGCGTCACCAGAACCAAAACGCTGGATCAGTTTCTTCAGTCCTGCCGGCCGGAACTGCATCAGGCTGATACGCCCCAGGATCTTGTCGACATCGTCTGACGGCCCAGAGTACTTCGACATCGGGCTGATCGCCTGGAGTTCAGCCGCTATGTTGTTGTGGTGCATGCAGGACAGGAAGTTGCTGCTGCTCCAGACTGCCTCGTGCACTGTTTTCATATCCATTGCGAGCAGGCCCAGCAGGTGTTCCACGCTGTCGACGACGATGCTGACTTGCTGCCCCGGCCAATCATCCAGCGCGGGATCGGAGTCGATGAACTGAAGCGTGTGCACCCCCTCTATTTCCTCGCCGGCATAGACATGGCAGGCGACGATCACACCTGAGGCCGCAGCCTCACTCAGGGCCCCGGCCAGATACTTGCACGGGCCTGGAGACAGATCGCACAGTATGATTTCATTCGCAGCGTCCACCATGATTCTGGCTCGCTGAATCACCTGTTCGATGGTCTTCAGATGAAAAAGGCCGCCATACATCGAGGGCGATGAGAGCGATTTCAGCTCACGGTCAGCCTCCAGACGGTTTAGTCGGAATCGCCTCTCCAGGTTATCGAGCAGTTCATCGGGAGGCAAGGCCTGACACAACCTGCTCTCACCCTCCTCGATAACTATCGCCTCCTTCTCCTCAAGAGACGCAATGGCCTTGTAGGTATTTGCCGGCTGTTTCCCGATTGCGTGGCTGATCCGGTAACCCGTAGCCGGGGAGTTCTCAACGAGGTACCCATAGATGAGAGCCTCGATTTCCGAAAATCCGAGGGATTGCAGAGGGCGTGGATCGAACTCGCTGTTCATGTCGGCTCTCAATTCTCTTCCTGCGTCTGCTCGTCGGCAAGCAATTCCCGGATCTCCGCAGGCAGGTCGAATGTTCCCTCCGGGATCTCCACGTTGAATTCCACGGATTCATAGGTCACGGTCATCTCCTGGGCTCCCATCATTACCATTTTCATCTTGAACGGCACGTTTACTCCATCGACCATTCGATAGTCAGAGAGGCTGTTCACAACTGATATGCTGCCATTGGGCGAGTTGGTGACCTTCTCTATTCTCATGGTCAGCCAGGTCTTTTTGTCGTAATAAACTGTGGCCACATCACCCACGACCGGTGTGATCAGGACTTTATAACAGGCTATCCCCTCGACTTCCTCCTCAGCCTGTACTTCGATGTCGGTATAGCGGTCCCGCCAGTGAAGCTCTGGGTTGAAAATAGCATCGAACAGCCCTTCCTCCAGCTCTTTGCCCTCCTTCACACTGGCGCCCTGCATGACCGAAAGATCCCAGGCCACATCACCGTTACAGCCCGACTCAAACTTCCCGACCATCGGGGACTCGAATCGAGTGTAACTGAGATCAGGTTCGGCACTATAAGTAATCGCTGTCATCTCGATACCAGACATCGCCATCTTGCCTTTCATCATGCAGTTGTGGTGCCTTGCGAGTGCTTTCTCTCCTCCCAGGGCCTTGATACTCTCCTGCATCACCTTCTCGCCGCCGGGCAGGTCGGCCTGAGCTGTTGCGGCGACAAACAGAATGAGCAGAAACGGGATCGTTCCTGAAAGCAGGCCGGGGATTCGGCGTTTCGCAGTCCGATATATCTTGTTCAGGTCCATTTCTTCCTCCAAGTGCAGATGTTAATGTGATTCATTTATCCAGTCGATAGCAGCTGTCAGAGCAGCGTCCTCGCCAGCCAGCAGCGATGTACGCACATAGACTATCTCGACATCGGGAGTGATGCCGTTACCTTCGATGCGAGAACCGCCCGTGGATTCGTAGTCGGCGAAAGCGTATTCGAAGCCATCGCCGTTAGGCAGGCGGATCATGTTGGCCACCAGGGCAGCGCCGGCCGAACGGCTGCCGAAAACGAGCGCTCGGCCAAGGTCTTGCAGACCGGCGGCAAGGAACTCCGACGTGGAAGCGGAGAGACCATCGATCAGGATTGCCAGCGGTCCGTAGTAACCCTTCGACCTCGGACGCACGATCAGGTTCACGTGGCTGTCGCGCGTAATCATTTTCCCAAGACGTTGGCCCTTCTCCTTCATGAACCAGCCGGCTATACCGGGGGCCATACCGGCGATACCTCCTCCGTTGCCGCGTAAATCGAGCACGACGCCGCTGCAATCATGAAATTGGGTCATCGCCTTGTTAAACTCGCCCATCGTGAATGTAGGATCCAGGAATGTGTTAAGAGAAATATAACCTAAGTCGCCTTCCAGCCGCTTCGCGGTGATATCGACCCAGGCAGGAGGCAGATTAGAGAAGACTGCCTTGTGGCCGGAAGGTTCGGTCAAGCGAAGCTTCAACTCGTATTCCTTTTCCTCGCCGTCGATGAGGCGCAGGGGCAATTCATCACCGACTTCGCCTCGCAGTTTGCCGCGCACTGCTATAGAGAGCTTCGAAGTTATGGTCCGTGAATCTGCATATTCAATCGAAAGTTCTTCGATAAAGGGTCTCAATTGATTGTCGCGAGAAGCCAGCACCTCCCACCCCGGCTGGATACCGGCTTCCTCAGCAGACGAACCGGGAATTACCTTCACGACAACAGCCCGGCCATCGATGACGCGCAAGCGCAGACCGCAGTCTCCTCTCCCGCGAGGCCCGCCGGTCATATCGTCGTAAAGTTCGGCCGGAATGACGTAGAAGTGAGATTCACCAAGTTCCCCGAGGGCCTGCCTTATAAATTTTCGCGCCTCAGCCTGAGTCGACGCTGCAGCGACCAGGGATTTGTGCGTCTTTCGCACTTCAGCCCAATCGACACCGCCAAATTCCTGATCCCAGTGAGTATCGTTAACGACCTGCCAGACATTCTCGAAGGACTCAACGTTTATACGCCGTTCAGACTCGCTCAGGGCAGGCTCGGATTTCTTCCCGGACTCTTGCACGGACTGCTTGCTGGCAGAGCTGGAACAGCCCGATGCGGCGAACGCCAGCATCAGCACAACGGTGGCCGCCGGGAACAAGACGTTTTTGATGATGCTATCGCCGCACTGGCGAGTGCATCTGCATCCATCAGAATTGATTCGCTTCATTTCAAAATCATCCTTTACAGCTGTCTACCACTACTGAGGACTATTCCCCCTGTGACGCTACGGATTCGATAATCGAAAACCTGTTTATTCACAAGGAGATAGCCACTATTTAAGGTGTAGGGCTCCAAGAAACCGAATATTGGGCCCACACCATGCTTGTATTAGTATCTTATGATACTAATACTATAATGTCAAGCGATTTTCCCATATTATGTAATGAGTTTCTTTCGCACAGGTCTGAAGTCGTCCACTATGGGGAGCCAATTTATATTAGCAACCACAAGAAGCTAAAACATGCATTCCTGGCTGCTGTCTTCATAGATTGGATATGGCCAAGGCATGTATTTGGGGGGATTCAATTGTAATATCAAACTTTTATTGTATGAATATCCATTTCCGCAATCATCCCTCAAAATTAATTGCATGCCAACGACAAAAGATTCGTATCTATGCCAGTCGGTCAGGTCAATGTCGAATACATCGCCAGTTGCTCCGCAGCTTTTTTCGTCAAGCAGCGGGTAGTTGCAGTATGGATCGGTAATCGACAGTTCATTTGCAGGATCTCCGGCAATATGAACTATTTGCAACTCGGCATTGGAAAATACATGAGAGCTGCTATTGAAGAGGCAAATGCGTATAGTCCAGGATGACCAACTGAAATTAACTGTGCTATATTCGATCTTGTAGATATTCGGCAAAGGACTATAATAGCCCAAATTTGTAATAACGTCATGTTCACATGCCACTACCTGTTCATTGCATACCGCACAGATATCAAATTGATGTACACCCTCATCTGTTCTGAATGGTATACAAAGATCAAAATTGAAGGTAAAGGTGCCCGGTAGCGTAAAATCTTCGTATGCTGCAGGGGTCAAATTGACAATCCAGTCTGCGTGCTGCGGATCGGTTTGTAGTGTCAGGGGGCCATCTAATCCACTAACAGCGCCTATTTTTTCATGAATCAGGTTTGTGAGGGTTCCAGGATAGGTGAGATAGTCCACGGCCGAACCGGAGGGTGTCATGCCTGCCCAACAGTCCCAGACATCCAAAGTCTGTGTTATGTAACCGCAACAAACGTGTATGAGGGTAATATTATTCTCGGCCATTCCATCGATCACATCTAGTATTGCCAGGTCATCGGAATCTCCCGGGATTCCATTGCGTCCCGGATCAACTCCCTGGGAGATTACCGCTCCTCCGATGCATTGATATACGTCACAATCGTGTGGCAGGTAGTCCCCGAAGTTGATAACAATTTTCTTTGAGTCAGTGCGCCAGGAGATGGCGGGATCCGCATATGTTTCATATAACGCCCTTGAATATGATTCCGGACCATCGGCGCCATGACCACACACTAGGCCGGCAACAGCTGTCTTCGTCAAATTGGCATCAGCAGAGATCGGCTGGTTCAATCGATATGGAAGGTCCATGGAAGATCCGTAACCTTCGCAGCACCGGTAACCGCAGTAAGAACCGTAATCTTCCAGATAATAATCCTCGAAAGAAATTAATCCATATGCGAGATCCGGAACGAGAAGGCCCAGTTGGCTGATAATGTCATCTATTTCATTTTTTAGATCTAAGACTATTCCGTCCATGCTACTTGTCAGATCGATACAGAAAAGAATGTCAGCCTTTTCTATGTTTACGGCTGGTATGTATACTTCCTTAGTGATTGGGATACACTTGCACATCCATAGACTCTTTGTAAGCTGATCGGGGCTTATCGTCGCATCTTCGAGAAGAGGCGAATAGCGTCGCGAATCCATTCTCGGCCTAACAATTTCAACTGGATATTCTGAAATCCAAGATTCCTGGATATGACTGTTTTGCATTCTATCGACATCCCGGGCGCCTTGTGTTTCTTCTGTATTTTCAGCCACGTTTCCATTCTGTTGAGTCATGACCGGCATTTCGGGCTTTTCATTCAAGCAGCCTGAAAAGAAAAGAATAGAACAGCAGGTTAGAGCCCTACCCATTACGAGACATTGTTTTAAATGCACGATATTCCCCTATTCTATATTGCTACAACGTATACCATCTAATGAATGTAGATTTTCTTGAGCCGCTAACAAGAGACGCTTTCTCGCATCGCAAGAATACTATATCATAACATCCATCATGGAACAACGGCTTTTCCCCTACAATAGATTCAGTGCCTCCCATTTATTCCATCCGCGATGCTATTTTTACAGTTAGTGGAATTCTCCGAAGCAGACAAGAGCTCTCCAAAGCAGAGAGTGTTCATGAAGAGGCTTGGACTATGAATAATGAGGCACAACTATCAATCGAAGTCTACCGGCACATATTCAGCGGGAACCCGAATCTCTTTTACCCTCCGAATAAAATTCGATGGCCAAGTCCACAGATTCACAAGACGTGAAGCTCGGATAGGCTTGCAGTGGCTGAGGTGCATAGACACGAGATGGAACAATGCATACTACTCGGTCTTCCGAAAGCAGTGAGACACCGTACCCTATTACAAAACCAACTAAAAACAGTGCAGCCACTCTGAGCCAGGCTGTTGTTCGTAGGCCTCGAGCCCTCGGAAGGGGGATCATCGGTCTCTCGACTCTCGGCTCGAGCGAACTGATCAATTCTATGTCTCGCCGTATCAGATTGAGCCGCACACTGCAATCGCTACACTCGGAAAGATGCTCATGCAGAACTGACTCTTCCCCTTCTTCAAGAAGTTTAAGCGCCATCTTCATCAACAGATCGTCATCGATGTGACTCATTTCAAATCTCCTTTTTCACGTAGCAGAATGCGGCATTTCTTTAAAGCGTTGAATATCCTTGATTTCACGGTGCCAAGCGGAAGGCCTGAAATCCCGGCAATCTCTTTATAGCTATGCTCACCATAAAATCTCAGGATGAGAATATCCCGGTGGCTTTTTTCCAGCGACTGGATGACATCGGATATAATGCGTTCTTTCTCTTCTGCGAGTGCAATATCGAGCGGTGTCCAATTACAAGATGGCATGTCAACAGCGCCAAACGGCTGGAGTTTTTTCACCCTGCGCTTTTCCTTTATTGCCTGATGATAAGCGACTGTAGAAAGGTAGCCCTGGAAACTCCCATGGTTATGTCTCGGCCCTTTGCGATACAGATCCAGGAAGGTCTGCTGAATAATATCCTGCGCCGCTGCCGGCGATCCCGTTATCAGTACCACCATCTTCAGGAGACGGGGCGAGTGACGATCAACAAGAGAACGCCAGGCTGTTTCATCGCCATGTCTGGCGAGATCCAGCTGACTCCAGTCCAGATTCATTCAAAATAGCCTTTCTTGCGGCACCAGGAATCTATTTCCGGGATGTCCGAGAAACGACACCACATCAGATTCATGAAATCATAATGCTGTTGTGGCGTGATATCGGCAATGTGATCGCAATACCAGTGGAACAGGTCCAGCCTATACTTCGGAGCGTGGACTTCCAGGGATTCAATCATCTGAGAGAGCGAAGCCGCATAGTTGTATGCCATCCACTTGTCGCTGTGACCTTCGGTGGCGTATTTAATCCCCCAACCATCCAGGCCGACAGTGCGGTATTCATCTATCCAGATTTTGGCGATCTGGTTGATTTCATCTGAAAGTGACAGAGTGGATTCACTGACCAGGGTAGCAAGACCGAGAATAATGCCGGATCTCCTTATGGGATCGAGTGCCTGGGAAGACCCTAAAGTCGCCGCAAAATAGACAGGACGTTTTTCTCTCTCTGCAGCCTTGACCAGGCGAACAATAAGTGTGTCGCTAAATGGTGGCTCTGTATCGGCTCTCAACTCGTTCAGCTCGTCACTCGTAATGAAGCGTGGGACACCTTCTCTTATCACCTTGAGGGGGTACCATTCGGCGTTGAGTAACGAACGGTTTACGATTTGAACATCCGGCCTGTAGTTCATCAAGCGCGTGAGAATCCATCCAGGGTATGTGTCATTATCTCCATTAGTGATCAGAATCGCGTTGTCATGCAAGCCGGCGAGCATATTGAAGGAGAAATCCATGACCACATCCGAAATCGCATTCCTCTCGATGAGGTGACGCAATGCAACATCCATTTCTTCCATGTCATCGCGCTGCATATAGTGTATGACGAGAGCGAACCATGGATCAATGTATGATGGGTCCATTGCTACTGCCCGTTCAAGATATTGCATCCCTTCCGTGTTATCCACAGCACCGTGACATAATATTCCGGAAAGGAAGAGCAAAACAGGGTTTGCGGGATACCTGGAAAGCCCCTTATCCAGGAGCTCTCTGTAATCAGGGTCTTTCGCATAACGAGCCGCAGACATCCAGTTGCCATATGCATCTTCGGACGGAAAAACATCGTAGTACTCTTTCCATCGCCTCGCCAGATCAACATAGGTTTCACGATCATACGAGATAATTCTCAGGCTCTGTACTTTTTCAGGCCTGGAAATTTCTTCAACTGTTTTGGTACAGCCAGATACGCTGCCGGCAAGCACAACCACACAGACTACAATTATGGGAATTTTTAGTGAAAGCATGTTCTCCTCCTGAATATCACGAACACCATTTCTGCAAATCCCGCGGATGCGGAATTGTCGCTCCATGAATATATAGTCGCTGAAACGGCGAAAAGTTCATTAATATTATTTTTAGCAGGATATTCAATTACCAGCTATGGCGGATATTATTTTCCACTAGCCAAATTTGTTGCGAGACCGAAAAAGCCCCTGAAAAAGTCGGTTCCCTTTAGTAGGCGGTTACTTACTCTTGCAGCAGACTCCACCACTGCTGCCACCGAAGAAAATCATCACACCCAGCAGGAAACCAAGGTTGTACATGTTTCCGGAGTTGTTCAACTCGTAAATCCCCACGTTGCCTTTGAATAGCGAGATGATGAACGTGAACAGCATAATGAAGCCATGCCAGAGACCTTTCCAGAAACCAGCTACATCGCCGTCCGTATCTGGCGTGCGGGCAGGAGTGACATCAATCAGGGCACAGCTCGTTACGAGCAGCAAAGATATTGCCATGCAAACGATCAGAAGTGTGTACTTTTTCATAATTCCTCCTTCTTTCTATCCTACACCCGAAGTCTACCGTTTAATCAACTATAATTACATCGATAAATCGAGATCTTGTCTAAGCTCCAGTCATTACTGATATCGTTTGAATTCCGACTATGGACGGACAGAATCGGATTGACCCGGTCAATACTAACTTTAGACAAATACTGGTTTCTCTGATAATATTTTTAGGTTATCTGAATCTATGTCTTCAAATTGCAGCGTTTTTCCTAGGAGGGCTGTCGGAATGATATCGAAGAACTCTCTCTTCCTGCACGAAGAAATCATGCTCCTTGCCCTGCGGGACAAGGAGGGCACCACAGCTGGTGGAACCAAGTACAAATACGCTATAGGTGGAGCCATTCTCGCCGAACTGTTACTGGACGGACGCATCGCGGTGGAGAAGTCCAAGAAGAAGCTCGTCAATCTTGTCTCATCCAAACAGGTAGGCGAACCCGTGATCGATGAATGCCTGGCGAGAATAGCCAACACGAAGAGGCGTGCCTCAATGAAAACCTGGGTAACCCGGTTCGCAGGCCTGAAGAAGCTCAATCATCGCGTGGCGGAACAGTTGTGCAGCCGCGGCATCCTGCAAGCCGACGAAGATAAAGTTTTACTGATATTCACCCGGAAGATCTATCCTCAAGTCAACCCTCAGCCGGAGCGACAGCTGATCGAGCGCTTGCGCAAGGCCATTTTTACCGAAGCCACCTCGCTTGATCCGCGCACCATAGTTCTCGTGTCATTAGCGAACGGCTCAGACCTCTTGAAGTTAACATTCAACAAGAAACAGTTGAAAGGCCGCAAAAAGCGAATCGAAAAGATCCAGAACGGCGAGATGGCCGGGAAAGCCACCAAAGAGGCAATCGAAGCAGCAGAGGCCGCAGCCATGGTGGTCATTATGATTACTACCTGTTCTTAGCCAGCGTCAGAGTATATTCGAAGAATAATCTGCGTGTAAGCAAATTGGTTCCTCGATCTGAACGTTTCACAAACCCTCTCCAATCGAGTTCCCGTGTACACGGAATTGACTTTTAAGTGACATTGATGTACAATAAGTGCTTAAGGGATCGACCTTAATAAAAGTTTTGCCCATTTGGACTCGAAGATTTCCAACAGAAAGGAGAGGTCATGAGACCTTTGGTAATGTTGACTCGCAGTGTCTTCCTGCTGGTAGGGATCTGCATTGTGGCGCTCAGCGCCGGGTGGGTATCCGAGGCTGGAGCGCAAGTCGTACTCTCCGACCCCAATCTTCCGCCAGAGCCGGATCCACCTGACTGCGAGAGCCTTATCAGCCTCTACGCGGGGACAGGGCTATTCGCCTCATATTCTGGTCCTATTTCAATGAGCACCGTTCGCCACAGGTGCTTCCAGAGTGTGATACGGACAGCCGTTGGTGCCGACGAACATGAAACATTCGACTCTTTCTGGGATGCCACAATGGACTTCGGTCTTGGCCCGGTGTCTGTCACTCTTACTGGTCCGGTGACCACAGTCACATACGGCAAGATCGGCAATACGACCGGGACGTTCGAAGCAGAAATCGCAGCGATGTCACTCTCGGGCACTGCCGGAAGTTATAATATCCAGCTCCGGGAGAGCCCGACATTGGCGTCTCCAGGTCAAACTGCAATCACAGACCTGGGTGGTGGGCTGTATCAGATTGACAGCTTCTTCGACGTGTACACCGAGTTATCTGTCGATGGAGGCGAAACGTGGTTGGCACAGACTACCCAGGCTGCACGTATAATCCTCGTACCGATATCGACGATTGCTACCCAGTCTTCTTCATGGGGAGCGATCAAGAGTCTGCATGAAGACTAGACCAGGTCGGCAACCTGAATTAAAAGGGCTCTTCCTTATGGAAAAGCCCTTTTTTTATTGGCTCCTCAAACAGGACGACCTTAGAACAATTATGTTGAGAGTAAAGGAATTACCTGGTCCGTAAATGTCAGCGATAGATGCTCTTGATTTTTCCCCAGGTGCTGACCTCCGTGGCGAAGGGCCCATCAGCTCCACCAAGAAGTACGTAGTTCCACCACTCCCCCTGACCTGGCATGGCCATGAGGTAGCTAGAAGGCTGTGTGCAGCCGTCAAGGACGGGTGGATCGCTTCTCCAGGCATTGAATTCGGCAAGAAAAATCGGTTGATTCAGAATCACAGTCGAGCCATCCTGTGGCTCGAACGACAACAACAGATGATAGCCTGGATTGCCCAGGCAGCCAAGATACGTCGCATAGGCAGCCTCGCTATCGAACCCCGGCGCCGTTACCCACGGCCCCTCGACAGGCAGATCGAACGATGTGCCATAAGTCTGGACCCCATTAATGTCGTTCGGAGGGCATCCGTGGCACTCGCCGCCAAGACCAAAAGTGACGAGCCCGATTATTTCATCCGGCATCGTCGGCCAGAGGATCACCTTGACAACAGCGCTGGTATCTTCAGTAGTGACATTGATGGTAGTGGGATCGTTATCGGTGTCGATATCAAGCATGATCTCATACGCGAGAGCAGGTGTGATCATGAAGGTCAACGCAAAGAAGCTCAAAATCAATATTCGACAATGGTGCGGCTGCATAGCTCACCCTCCAAAGCTCAACCGGCTTTCCTTCCACTATATGCCAGGAAGTTCCCAACTACATTTATGCTAACACATTACTCAGCAAATATAAAGACCGTTTTGTCTCCTCGATCAAATAGCAATGTGGAACCTTCGTTGTATGGCTGACGTGAGAAGAAAATTGGCTCCCCATTCGTAACCCTCTTCGGAATGTTCTGAGTTTTCCTGGAGCCCCAAACTGGGCGAAATGGGGGTTTTTGTGTTAACCGAGAGCACTCAGCACCGGGGAAAGCCATAGTTTGACTCAATGAGATTCGATTGCGACACCGAGGACTCCTACAGCATAACATCTGCGTTGGAGGGAACCTCGAGGACTGGGAAGAACAGATTAAAATCGTTGGACTAGTACACCACTCTCTGATTTGGAGTCTCTATGGCCGGCTTCAAGGAACCCGCTAAGTGCAAGAATAGCAATTCAGACGGAATAAACAGAAGGGACAGGTTGGAAGATTGCATCATCGGTATTATCGCAAAGTTGCTTGAGGAGTGAGCTATCTTTGTTAGTTTTTTCTGCCTGAGTGAGATTCGTTTGCCCAGAAACAGAGCAGAATCTCTAAGACCAGACATTTCTTAATTCAATTTTAAAATATTTCTATATTCTGGGCAGCTATTTTCCTTGAATGGTTAATTTCAATCATATTTTTAACTCGGATGACATTAATGGGAAGGACAACTCCCCATACGGCTGGGTCCCCACCAACAAGTCACAGCCCTAAACTTTTTCCAACAATTATTAAATGGATTCTATCTTTGTACATATCCTCAACCGGACCTTGTAAAATCATTGTACATCTGCGTGTGCAATTCGGATGCTTGCACTCGTGACAGAACCCTTTTTCGACACAGGGTAATTCCAGAAGTTTATTGAACTGAATATCATGTTTATTTGCGTGTCGTATATGATTCAACGGTGCTGCGATGTTTTTAATTCTATCCAACGCCTCGTCAATTGTGCCGACAATCTTGTTGCTGCCAACCACCATAATTACTTTTTTAGGTCCAAATATCACGCCAGCGAGTCTATTGCCCACACCATCTGTTGATACAATATCACCTTTTCGTGTAATGGCATTCGCGCCAGCGATGAACACATCCGTCGCCAATGCTCGGCGCATGGTTTCAAATACTTTATTAAAAAGAGGTATATAAACATCTTTGGGCAACCATTCATTAGGTTGACCTTCAAACACACGGTATCTGCCATCCTCCAGTCTATCAAAAGGATTATATACAGTTAAATCTTCTTTCGCCAATCTCTCAAAAAGATCGATTTGGTGCAATGTAGTACTATCAGCTATACCAATTTCACCTTTCCAATCTGGGATCGCGCCTTTGAACTGTTCAATTAATTCAAACACTAAATTATTCGCAGAAAGCTCATCTTCTGCGTAATAAGCATTCATACGTCTCTTTTTGAAATTCTTTATAACCGTAGAAATTCTGTTTTTATTAAAATCTCTAAGTTCTTTATCTGTCGTTTTCTCTGAATTCATCATTTCCTGAGCTCCCTATCAAGGCTAAACGATCCTCTTCGTCAAAATCACATACAACTGCAGCCTGTCAGACACATTGAGACTCAGTCAAGTAAAAAGCTAGTGTGTAGCCCGTCAGCCAAACTGAGATACAGTCAAGTGAAAAGCTAATGGACACTCTGGTGAATAATCGCATCCTGTGCCTTCTGTTTATTCCGTCCGCCTTACAATACTTGCACTTACGCTGATTCGAGTATTATATAAAACGCATGTTATTCTTACTTCTACGCACCGTATTTTCGGCGTTGAGGTCGCACCGTGCACTTGCCTTGGAAAACCTCGCGCTACGCCATCAACTCGAAGTTCTCAGACGTAATTCTAAAAGACCTCGCTTGACGACCAGGGATCGAACACTTTGGATTATCCTTTCCCACATCTGGCCCGACTGGCGAAAGCCGTTGACCATGGTCCAACCCGAGACCGTCATCCGGTGGCACAGGAAAGCATTCAAACTATACTGGAGATGGAAGAGCCGGCCAAGATGGCCGGGAAGACGGAAAGTTCCCATAGAGATCCGCAATCTTATCCGTACCATGTCACGGGCAAATCCGCTGTGGGGTGCGCCGAGGATTCTCGGTGAACTGCACAAACTCGGTATCAAGGTAAGCCAAGCCACCGTCTCGAAGTATATGGTACGCCGCCTGAAACCTCCCTCCCAATCCTGGCGAGCATTCCTTAAGAACCACGCCAAGGATATTGTCTCGATTGACTTCTTTACAGTGCCTACAGCGACATTTCGAGTGTTGTTTGTATTCCTCATTCTATCGAACGATCGACGAAGGATCATTCATTTCAACATCACTGAATCCCTGACTGCCGCTTGGACTGGTCAGCAGATTGTGGAAGCTTTTCCTTGGGATACTGCACCAAAGTACTTGCTTCGTGATCGGGATGACAAATTTGGAAAAAAGTTCAGCAACAGGGTTGAATCAATGGGCATTAAGCAAGTGCTGATTGCAGCTCGCTCACCCTGGCAGAATCCATACATCGAACGATTGATTGGCTCAATCAGGCGGGAATGTCTGGACCATACGATTATCTTAAATGAAAAACACCTGCGGCAAGTACTACAAGAGTATTTCAAATATTATCATGAATCTCGCACCCACCTCGGCCTCGAGAAGGATTGCCCTGAGCCAAGACCCGTTGAGTCGGCGGATTCTGGAATGATCCAAGCAGAACCGATGGTTGGTGGCTTGCATCATCGGTATTTCCGACGGGCCGCTTGAGGTGTAAGCACTCTCCGTTTATATCTTTCTACCACCGTGGGATTCGGCTACCTTAGATCAGGCTGGAGTCTTCAAGATCACACTCTTCTTAACCCGATTCCCCAAAATATCTCCCCCCTTTACGGGCACCAAGTTCAACTGTCCATTGGAAACATGATTTTGGTGTTGGACGACATTAATGGAAGGCACAGGGAACCTCGAGGACTGGGAAGAACAGATTAAAATCGTTGGACTAGTACACCAC
>JAHOYU010000213.1 GCA_019038625.1 Candidatus Latescibacterota bacterium
CTCCAGGACCATCGCCTGTCTGCTCCCGGCGGTGAATGCTATCTTCACTGTGTCGGTGCGGGCCACCCTTGCCAGCACGTCACCGTTATCCGCCATCTCACCCTTTTTGACAAGCATGCTCACTACCACACCGGGATAATCGGCGGTGAGATCGACTCCCTCGCGGGCATTCTGAAGGTCGCTCTCGGAGATCTTCAGGCCCATTTCAGTCTTTTCCAGGGCCTGCTTCGATATGGCCCCCTCCTTATAGAGGACCCTCATCCTCCTGAGATCGCTCAACGCGTCTTCATAGAGGACCCTTGAGCGTTCATAAGAATGGAGCATCGGATTCGCCGCGGCCTTTTCCAGGCGAATTACGATGTCACCTCTGTTCACCAAGTCGCCTTCTTTCCTCAACACATCCATCACCTGTATCGAATTCGTCGATATGATCGGATATTGGACTATCCCCTCGACCGTACCAGCCAGTGTGGTCCATATTGTGATATCACCTGAAACGGCAATCACGGTCTCGACCGGCCTGCCCTCCCTCTCCTGGATGGAGGCGATACTGTCGATGGTCTTTTCCCCGCTGATGGCGGCGAATCTCATCCCGAAAGATGCGACGACAACAATGATCGCAATCCAGAGGATCAGCCTGCCATGTCCCTTTTTCTTTCCGCCCTGTTCACTCATCATCATTCTCCTTCACCCAGAATTTCTTTTTCTGAATATCCATATATCCCTGTAACAAGTTCGAGTTGCGCCCTGGCTATATTACATGAGTACAGGGCCTGTGCGAGCTGTGCACTCGCTGTCGTCATGGCAAGTTCCGCATCGAGGCTCTCAACATGAGTCGCCAGTCCATTCTTCAGCCTGACCAGAGCCAGCCTGTGAGCCTCCTCTGCCAGGTCCACTGCCTTCTGCCTCCCCGCAAGAGCGGAGAAAGCATCCTCAAGCATCAGCCAGGAGACCCGTACATTCATTTCCTTCTCATTCTCCACTCTTTCAAGCTCTATCTCAGCGCTCCTGAGCTCCGCCCTCGCCCCGTCTATCCTCGACTTCGCCTTGAAACCGTCGAAGATCGGGATCTGGAATCCCAAGGTCAGTGCCGAGGACCGCGCCAGGTTCTTCGACTCGGGCAGGTAGCCCTCCGACCATTGCGACTGCACGAGGAAATTCGCGCCGAACTGCAATACCGGCCAGCGCTCGGCCTTTTCAAGGTCCAGGCTGTGCCGCATCGCCTCGACCTGCTGCTGAAGTGCCATGATCTCCGGGCTGCCGGAACGCATCATGGAGATCTGATATCCCATGTCGTCAGGTCTCACACCTGCAACCAGACGGTCTGTCAGGTCAAGGGGAGTGTCCTGCTTCAGGCCACATCTTCTTCTGAGCATTATTTCTGCCTGCCTGACCATGTTCCCGGCTTCGATCAGCTGGGGGACCCTGTTCTCGTATTCCACTTCGGCCCGCAACATGTGGAACCTGCTAACCGTACCCTGATCGAACCCTACCCTGGTTATCCTCAGGACCTCTTCTGTAGCCGCAAGAGCCTTCTTCGCTATGTCGAGACTCTCCATCGACAGAAGAATGTCGTAATATGCCTGCTTCACGGCAAACCTCACATAGTCGCGAGTTGCAACCTCACTGTATTTCATCGCCTCCAGGATAGAGGCAGTCGCTCCTATCCCTGCCGACAGCCTTCCGGCTGTCCATATATTCCAGGTCATCGCCGTGTTCAAGCTGATATCGTTATCCTCACCGATCTCTATCCTCGTCACACCACCAAAGGCATCCGCCATGTCGGACGGAAGGAACATCACAGGTTTGCGGATGTTCCGGCCGTAGTAACCACTGACACTGAGCGATGGAAGCCTTCCAGACTTCGCCTCTCTCATACCTGCTATCGCCCCTTTCACTCCCTCGGCGGCCCGCATCAGAAGTTCGTCGTTCTCCAGCGCGAGCTCTGTCGCTCCTTCAAGTGAGAGAGCCAGCACGTCCCGCGTCTCAACCGCATCGGGCGGACCGGTGGGCCGCCCGGAGACGGGTCGACCGGCAGCCCGGGCAATCCCCCACCCCCACACCAGCAGGACCAGTACTGCAACGACAGATGCAAGCACGATCCACGGCACCTTCATATATCCTTTTTCCATGATCATCTGCTCTCCTCATCTGATGTATTATTGTCTGTTTTCTTCGTCTCAAAAGGTCTCAGGAATATCCTGTCAAGCAGCTCCGGTAACACTTCGAAACTCTCCCCTCTTGCTACCAGGGTCTCGACCAGATGATTGGCCGCGCCTTCCATCATCGTTGCAAAATGGAAAGTGTCGATACCGATATCGAGCTCGCCATCACTGACAGCGCCCGCGATATGAACTCGAATCATATCTATATGATTGTCATCTGCCTTTTTACACATCTCATCACGGCAGCCTGGATCGCGGTCCCAGTAGAACCGGAGAAACTCCTCCTGATCTATAAAATATTCAACCGTTGCCCTGATACGAGCCCTGATCTTCTCAAGGTGAGTCATACCCGGCAGGCACGCCTTGTCACCCAATTCGTGAAATCGGGTCATATGAAATTCGACGATCTTTTTGTAGATCGCCTCCTTCCCCTCGAAATGCATGTAGAGGCTGCCCACCGAGATCTCGGCCTGATCAGCTATCTGCTGCATGCTGGTTCCCTCGTATCCATGCCTGGCGAACATCGTCGTAGCAGCTGAGAGGATCTCATCCCGAAGCTGGAGCAACCTTCTCTCACGTCTCGACAGATTGCCATTCTGAGCTTCAGTGTTATCGCCTTCGGCGTCATTCACATGGCCTTTGTCCCCACCGATATTGTTTTTGTCTCCTGATTCCATTTCACCCCCTCCTTCCTGAAGGGTTATTCATATATTGAATTCTCATTCATAAACTGAATGAACATTCAGAATATACTGCCCCATGATATTCGCGCAAGTTTATTTTCATGATTTTTAATGATTTCCAGTTTTTTTTAAAATTTATTGAAACATTTCCATTGACTATTACGAATCTAATAGTAGTATTAAATTAACAGTGATGACAAGCTTGCATCACTAACCGATTGACATTAGCTTACGGGAGAACAACATGATCATAGACAGTCTCATAATAGATAATGGGTCAGAGGAGCCGGGGCACACGACTTTCACCCGGCTCATCATCACAGGGGGAAGGTGATCTGAATTGAATGACGAGATTGCGGCAAACAAGAAATTCCGGAAGGAGCTCAAGTCGGGGACCGTATCCCTTGTACTC
>JAHOYU010000214.1 GCA_019038625.1 Candidatus Latescibacterota bacterium
ATGTTAAAATCAGGCAGCCGTCAGGTTCTAATACATCGGCAGATATGGTTAACACCATTTCATAGATAAAGAACGAACGTACCAGATTCACTTCAAGGAGGAAAAATGGAAGTAAAGAACAAGCCGGTAAAACCCACTGGTAAACTGGGCGTCCTGACACCTGGAATGGGCGCCGTCTCGACAACGTTCATAGCTGGCGTCGAGGCTGTCCGGCAGGGCCATTCGAAACCGACCGGATCTCTTACACAGATGGGCACTATCCGTCTCGGCAAGAGGACCGACAACAATGTTCCTATGATAAAAGATTTCATCCCCCTGGCCGACCTGAACGACATAGTCTTCGGCGGATGGGATATTTTCGAGGACAACGTCTACGAAGCATCGATCAAGGCCGGAGTTCTGAACAAGGAATCGCTGGACGCTATCAGGCCGTTCCTCGAGGGGATCAAGCCCATGAAGGCCGTATTCGACCAGAAGTACGTCAAGAAACTTTCCGGCACCTGGGTCAAGAAAGGCGAGAACTGGTTCGACCTGGCTCAGCAGCTGATGACCGATATGAAAGAATTCAAGGAAAAGAACGGATGCGACAGACTGGTCATCATCTGGTGCGCGAGTACCGAGATCTTTTTGAAGCAGTCCGAGGTACACCAGTCTCTCGAAGCATTCGAAAAAGGAATGAAGGATAACGACCCCGAGATAGCTCCAAGTATGGTATATGCGTACGCGGCACTTTCGTTGGGAATCCCGTTCGCGAATGGAGCCCCGAACCTCACTGTCGACATTCCGGCAATGATGGAGCTTGCTGACAGGAACGAAGTCCCCATTTGCGGAAAAGACTTCAAGACTGGTCAGACCCTGATGAAGACGATCCTCGCTCCGGGCCTCAAAGCGCGCATGATCGGCCTCAACGGCTGGTTCTCCACGAACATCCTCGGCAACAGGGACGGCGAGGTGCTGGACGACCCTGAATCATTCAAGACCAAGGAAGAAAGCAAGCTGTCTGTGCTTGAGCATATTCTGCAGCCCAAGGTCTACCCGGATCTGTATGACAATTTCTATCACAAGGTGAGGATCAACTACTACCCGCCGCGTGGCGACAACAAGGAAGGCTGGGACAACATCGACATCTTTGGCTGGCTCGGCTATCCGATGCAGATCAAGATCGATTTCCTCTGCAGAGATTCGATCCTGGCAGCTCCGATAGTACTCGATCTGGCACTCTTCCTCGACCTTGCGTCCAGGATAGGCTTCAAGGGCATACAGGAATGGCTCTCGTTCTATTTCAAGAGTCCTCAGCACGCTCCGGAGCTCTACCCCGAACACGATCTCTTTATCCAGTCGATGAAGCTGAAGAATACGCTTCGCTACATCCAGGGCGAAGAGCTTATCACGCACCTCGGTCAGGAATACTACGACTAGGCCTGATCTTCAGTGAATAAAACGGCCCGGTGCTTCCCGGGCCATGGAGAGATGCAAAAAATGGAGGCGGTTCTACCGCCTCCATTTCTATTCAGACTCGCCGGTATCACTCCCGGCTGTTGAAAGACTTTTCAGATTACCGAAGCAGACCAGCCTGTCGCCCGCGCTTATGACTTCTCCCGCTTTCGGAGCGGCAATCAGGTGAAATCCCCGTTTGATGGCCAGCACAATAATATTGCGGGACGTAAGTCCTGTCTCATCCAGTTTTTTCCCAGCCAGTGGATTCGCTTTGTTGATGTGAAGTTCGCCTATACCGTACCCGCTCGCCAGGCGGACGATCTCCGAGTAACTCCCCATTGAGAAGCCCTTCATCTTCCTCAGTCTTTTCGATATAAAACTGTCTATGACATTATCCAGTCCCTTTATCACCGGCAACGAAACGAGAAGAATGAGAAAGAATCCGACAATACCCAGCTTGGCGATCGAGTTGACGAAAGGTTCGCTTCTGATCGAAAGGAAAAGTACAGCAAGGCTTGAAACTATCCCGATATTGCCGAGAAGCATCAAAGCCTTGACTACCTTTCTTCTCTGGCTGTGATTGACGATATTTTCAGCTTCTGATGTTGTAAAACCGGTTCCGGTAAAGGCTGAAAGTGCCTGAAAAGCCGCTGTTTCTTTGTCGAGCCCCGTCATCCTCAGAGATATGGCTCCGACCTTGATGATCAGCGCTGATAAGAAAATCACGATGACAAGAACGAAAATACTCACAGACTCTCCTTCCCCTTACTGTAAGGATTTCCACCAGTCTATTCGGATATCGCCACATAGAAGTAGTTGCCACTCCTGTAAACGAGGAGAAGGACTTTGTCTCTTCTCGTCGAATCGAGCACATCCCTGAAATCGGATATATCCGTAATTCGTTTTCTATTCACTTCGACCAGGACGTCCCCCCTGTTCAGGCCCGCCTTTTCCGCGGATGTACTCCTGTCGACCTGTGTGATGATCACTCCCTTCACCCTCGATGGGATGTTGAGCGCCTGTCGATGATCGTCGGCCAGCGTCTCAAGGCCGACACCGAGGAACACAGGGTTCCTCTCCTCAATATCCTTTTCATCAGCAGCAGGTTCATCGGCGGGATGCTCTCCCATCCTTATCTCGATTTCCTTGTTCTTCCCGTTACGGATGATCTCTACCTTGACCTTGACGCCCGGCCCGGCTTCTGCGGCATACCGTCTGAATTCGTCACTGGTCCTGATCTTCCTGCCATTAAACCTGATGACTACGTCGCCCCTTTTCAGCCCTGCCTTGTCTGCGGGGCTGTCTTCAGCCACATGGGATAACAGTACGCCATTTGCATCCTCAAGACCAAAAAAATCTTTCATGTCAGGATTGACATCCTGAGGCACAACGCCGACATATCCCCTTATGACACGTCCATGCTCGATGATACTCTCCATAATCTGTCGGGCGAGTTCGATCGGTATGGCGAATCCGATGCCCTGGTTCCCACCCGACCTCGAATATATGGCCGTATTGATACCTACGAGCTCACCTCTGGTGTTTATAAGAGCGCCACCGGAGTTGCCCGGATTTATTGCGGCATCGGTCTGGATGAAATCCTCGTAATCAACGAGGTTCAGTGATCTTCCGAGTGCACTGACGATCCCTCTCGTAACGGTCTGTCCGACCGCGTAAGGATAACCGATCGCCAGGACTGTCTGCCCCAGCCTGAGATCTTCAGAACTACCGAGGGAAACGACCGGCAATCCTTCTGAATCTATCTTCAGGACTGCGATATCGCTTCTCGGATCCGTCCCGACTACTGTCGCGTCGAATTGTCTCTTGTCCGGAAGGATCACCTCTATCTCCTCGGTATTCTGAACGAGATGATTGTTTGTCAGGATATATCCATCCTCACCGACTATGACACCCGATCCAAGATATTTCTGTTCCCTTTCCCTGGGCATATTATAGTGTTTGAAAAAATCTTCGAAAAACCTGCGGAACCTTGGGTCCCGTAACATGGGAGAATCTGCCTGCTCCCTCTGTTTGATGATTGCTTTAGACTGTATATATACCACAGCCGGGACTACTTTTTCGACTACATCGGGAAGCGACCCTCCCGTTTCCTGTGACTGTGCCATTGCAGTGCCGGGAAAAGATATATCCCGCCTATTCCCCGAAAACATCCCTTCGACCAGCATGCCGGAGAAAAAGACACAGGAGAACAACAACGCTGCCGATAACCATTTTACTTTACCGATGATGCTTCTCATCTTGCACCTCCTGTCTGAAAGTTTTGATTCTTTCTGCTATAACAGCACACTTTTTATAAAGTTCCAGTCTCAATGACAGTAAATCATATTTTCAGTAAAGATTCCCCATAAAACTATCGAATATAGATTATAGGCTGTAATTCTCTGATCCTGATAATTGCTGACCTGCCAAAGGGAGCTGGAACATGGATAACTATCCGGGTAGTGGCTATAAAAGGCTAATGGAACTTGGCATGAGGATCTTTGATATATCCGCCAGCATGATCGCGATACTGGTACTCTGGCCTCTACTCCTGGCTGTCATGTGCGCGATTAGACTCGAAGACGGAGGACCTGTCTTTTTCATCCAGGAAAGAGCCGGGTTCCATGGAATAACATTCAAGATATTCAAATTCCGCTCCATGGTCACCGATGCCGAACAGAAGGGCACAGGCCTTTTCGTGGACGGAGAAAACGATCCACGAATAACCAGGACAGGAAGGATTCTAAGAAGGACAAGCCTGGACGAACTCCCTCAGTTGATCAATATACTCAAAGGTGAGATGAGTATCGTCGGCCCCAGGCCTGGCCTGCCTTCCCACATCGAGGAATATACTCGAAAGCAGATGAGAAGACTTGAAGTAAAGCCCGGCCTGACAGGATGGGCTCAGATCAACGGTCGCAATTCACTGACATGGCCGGAGAGAATAGAACTGGACATCTGGTATATCGACCGCAGATCGATGCGGTTGAATATGGTCATCATCCTCGGAACCATTCCAGCGCTACTTGGAGGTGGACATTACGCCAGGGCTTCTAATTTCTCTTTTGATGATTCCGGGGATACCGGAGAAAAACTGCCAGCAGATAACACTGCTGAAGACGTTTACCACGAGGCAGTCTCTTCTCGTTAGAAGCTAGAACCTGATCTCAAATCCGTCACACTTCTGTTCTGGAATATATTCGACCCGGATATCGTCGATTCTCGAAGATACAGGACCTTTTCCAAGCCGGTGAACGAATTCACCCAGATCATCTTCACTTCCCTGGACTTCAAC
This sequence comes from Candidatus Latescibacterota bacterium, assembly GCA_019038625.1. Taxonomy (NCBI): domain Bacteria; kingdom Pseudomonadati; phylum Candidatus Latescibacterota; species Candidatus Latescibacterota bacterium. The sequence continues at coordinate 4,733 of JAHOYU010000214.1, forward strand.
CTCGACCGCGCCATCTGGCAGATTGCGGACATGACCATCCAGTTTGAGCTGCTTTGCCACACTCCGCGCAAAAAACCTGAATCCGACTCCCTGGACTATTCCGGATACTGTCAATCGCATCCTCGACATGACCTGCCTCCATCAGTCAACACCAGAAAAGAGAATAACGCTGAAAACGGTGCCCGTACCAGTAAAAACTGTTTATTTCACTCCCTGATTATGGTATAATGCCTTGATCGACTTACTGCAACCAGTGCAGATTTGCAACCTTAGCAGCAAGAGTTATCACATGCATGGGCGTATGTTCGCGCCCTGCCTTGCTTTCCTTCTTCTCGCCACCAGTGCAAGGTCGGGTATTATTGAAAAGACTGTCAGATTTGACAGTCCCTCTCTTCGAGCAACAGGTAAAGGGGTCAGGGTGGTGGTGCGTGGTTGCGCCACTCTTGCTGATCCGGGAGAACCTTCACTCCCCTTATATCCGGCAAGATTCCTTATCCCCGCCGGACATAAGGTGATCAGGATCTTCTCCACTCCCATCTCCACACTGGAAATACAGGCTCCCGGCAGAATAGCCCCGATGCCCAGGCAGTATCCCATGGGTACGCTACCTACCGGGCTTCCTGAAATTGACGAATCAATCTATTCATCTGCCACGGCATGGCCTTCGGCAAGTGCGGTCATCTCCTCCACACAGACTGGCAGAGGCTTTTCAATAGTATTCATTGATATTTTTCCATGCAGGATCGTGCCATCCAGTGACCTTATCCTCTTTTCGCCGGAGATCCGGATCTCCATAGAGACGGCCCCTTCCATCACTGAAGATGCCATACGTACGAGAAAAAAGATCCCGGGGAGGATAACGTCATCTGGACTGCTGCCTGGATTGACTGACGCAGAGTTTGAAAACCCCGACGATATAAAGTCAGACGACAGATTCCTTTCGGCTCCGCGGCTCCCCGAGGATGAGTCAAGACACATCCCATATCTGATTATCACCGGAGAAGCGTTGACCTCCGGATTTGAAGAACTCGCAAACCTCAAGAGAAAAATGGGTCTCGAAACAGAGATCGTGACAACCGAATGGATAGAAGCGAACATGTCAGGCGCTGATATCCAGGAAAAGATCAGAAATCTGATCATCGAGGCCTACGAAAGCTGGGGTACCGAATATGTCCTGCTTGGAGGGGACGAGGAGATCATCCCCCACCGGAATTGTTATGTGAAGGCCGGGTCGGAGATCGAGCCCGATATCCCAACGGACCTGTATTATTCAGGACTGGATGGTGACTGGAACACCGATGACGATCTGTACTATGGAGAGCCGGGAGAAGAAGACCTTATACCCGAGGTACTTCTGGGCAGGCTGCCAGTCAGTACACTCGACCAGATCAGCAATTTCTCATCCAAACTCGAGATATATTCATTCTCGCCTCCACCCGGTTCCTGCGAGACAGCATTAATGACCGGCGAACTGCTCTGGGACGACGTGATCACGACCTGGGGCGGTGATTACAAGGACGAGATCCTGGCAGGCACTGACATTTACGGGTTTGAAACGGCAGGGATACCGGCCTCATTCACCAGCCAGACCCTGTACGAGAGGGACAATGGCGCCTGGCCACAGACTGATCTGGTGCAGCTTCTGAATAACGGCGTTAATCTGGTCAACCATCTTGGCCATGCCAACGTGCATTCGGTCATGAAGATCCCGATCTGGGATATCGGGTTGTTGAATGATGAAGCCCCGGGATACCTTCCTTTCATCTGCTACTCGCAGGCATGCTATCCGGCCTCCTTCGACAACCGCGACGATCAGGGAACAGTCCTGGCCGACGATGCGATCGGTGAGCAGCTCGTAACGGCATCAGCTGGAGCTGTAGCCTTTATCGGTAACACGAGGCTCGGCTGGGGGGCGCCGGGAAGCACTTCCAGCGTATCACAGTATTTCGACAGACAATTCTTCGATGCACTATTCGGGGAAAATGCTTCTACTCTTGGCGAGGCTTTCGAGGATTCGAGAATCGATAACATCCCGTTCATCACCTACGCCGTTTTCAGGTACGTCTATTACAGTATGTGCCTTTTGGGAGATCCTGCAATGCCGGTGTGGACTACGACTCCATCGACACTCGATGTCATGTGCGACAGCATCTTCTGCGTTGGTGAGCAGGGCCACAAGGTCGTGGTCACCAGTGACGGCATTCCTGTCGGCGGAGCTAGAGTTTCTCTCAGAGCGGAATCCCCCGATTTTTACACTACGACCTTAACTGACGAAGACGGACAGGCATGGTTATCTGCTCCGGCGGATTCTATTACAGAAACTGAATTATCGGTCTGGGCCGCTGATCATTACATCTTCAATGACTCGATCATAACGGGGATGTCATGCGATGCTCGACTTTCCTTCCTGTATTTTTCTGTGGACGACGATTCACTGGATCACAGTCTCGGTGATTCGGACGGAATAATCGAAAGTGGCGAGACTATCGAACTGGACCTCGCTTTAAGAAACGAAGGGACGGCCGACGCTTCAGAGACGATTGTGACCATCAGTTGTCCCGACCAGTATGTGACAATCTGGAGCAACACCTTATGGGTCGGTGAAATCCCGGCCAGGGCGGCTATAATCCTTGAGAATGAGTTCATACTCGAAGTCGCCGATGATATCCCGGACGGACACTCCATCGATCTCGACATCAGCATCATATCGGATGGACAATACTGGAACAGTCAGCAGGCACTGAATGTAAATGCTCCCGGACTGGAGATGGATTCTTCATTGATAACAGACGAACTGGATGGTAACGACAACGGTTGTATCGAAGGATGGGAATTCCTCAATATCGAGACGTACTGGAGCAACAACGGCAGCATGAATATTGTAAATCCGGTACTTTCTCTGAGTACACCGGTAGATGGGTGGGCCAAAGTCACAAGGAAGACAGAAACGCTCCCCGATATTCCGGTAGGCGGTTCAGCATCGAGTGGTCATCTTCAGGTATTTATCCGGGAGAATACTCCTCCTTTCACCGACATGACATTTTTCGTCAGCTTCAAGGCCGATAACGTACCTTCAAGAGTCGAGACTCTGTCCGTCACCACGTGCGGGACTTCCATGCAGGACGAAGTCGCGGGGCCAGGAGCCTGGCAACACTCGGCGCTGGTTGGATTTGACAGCTGGCACGTCAGTGATGAGGAATTCAGCACCTCTCCTCTCAGCTGGAAATCCGGATCCTCTACTGGCGGGATCTACCCGAACATGATGGATGTGGTCCTCGTCACACCTCCACTCTGCCTGCATGAAAACTCCACTCTGTCCTTCAACCACCGGATGGAAGCCGAAGCCAGTGCAGCCTACCCATACTGGGCCCAGGATGCGGGAGTCGTCGAGATCTCGACAGACGGAGGAGACACATGGGCCATAATCACTCCTCTGCTGAACTACCCCTGCAGAGCCGCTTCTTCCAATACGATATTCCTCGCTCCTTACCAGAAATGCTATTCCGGCAACTTCGGATGGGTCGGTGACACCTTCGACCTTTCAGCTTTTCACGGGCCTGCTCTGCTGCGTTTTCATTTCGCGACCAACGAACAGATCGGATACGCCGGATGGTACATTGACGACATAATGATAACGACGGATCAGCTGACCGGAGACGACCCACCACCGATTCCTGGCACCGATGGAATCCGGCGTATTTATCCGAACCCGTTCAATCCGGCTACTATCATCGAATATGAGAATGTCATATCCGGAAAAGTCGAGCTGACTATCTACGATGTCACCGGAAGACGTATCCGTGTGCTGGTCAACAGACACGAGGAAGCGAGCATTCACAGGGTGAAGTGGGATGGAAAAAACAACAATGGTAAATCCGTATCAAGCGGCGTGTACTTCCTCCGCTACAAAACGGGAATATATTCATCATCAACAAGACTGGTCCTGTTAAGGTAGTCCAGACTCCTGTCCTATCTCTGTTACACACCCCGAAGTGATGTCATAGTGCGCTCCCTTTACATTCAGCTTTTCGGCTTCCACTAGAGATTTGAGTATTGGGGACGAGCTTTCCAGCCGATTCACTACATCCAGCGTATTGTCACAAGCAGCTTTTACAGGATCGTTCGTTGCATTCCCGGCAAGTACTGACCTTATCTTATCTATGAAACTGCCGGTATGGCCTCCCGGATCTCCTGCATCTATCGATGCTTTGACAGCACCGCAATCGTCATGCCCAAGAACGACCAGTAACGGTGTAGAAAGGTGGGTCGCCGCATATTCGATACTCCCCAGGACCAGGTCATCGACCTCGTTTCCTGCTACCCTGACGACGAAGATGTCACCGATTCCCTGGTCGAACAGGATCTCAGGCACGACCCTCGAATCCGAGCAGGTAAGGACTATGGCGAACGGCTTCTGTCCATTGGCCGTTTCCTTCCGCCGATCGCTGTCACGCCGGGGCGCCACAGGCCTGCCCTCCGAATAGCGTCTGTTTCCCTCCATCAGTCTTCCGAATGCCTCGACTCCGTCCATCACTTTCCTTCCGGTCTCATGTCCTCTTTCTCTCTCCGAGAAGTACGATATCTCTCAGGTCCTCTATACTCTTCGCACGCATCCAGTTTTTATCAAAATCCGACTCGTGGACGATCTGTGCTATTCCGGCAAGCGCCCTCAAGTGAAAATTCCTCTCGTCCCGCGTACCTGTAAGGACGAATATCGAATGAATGTCTGTCGCCGACGGTGAAAACTCCACTCCGCCCCTGCACCTTGCCAGGAGTATTTCGAACTTGCTCTCTCCCGGGATGATGATGTGCGGAATAGCCAGATTCGACGTCAACACAGTGCTGCTCTCCTTTTCCCGCTCGTGCATCAGGCGAACGAATATCTCCCTGTCTATCCCTATTCTGCCTGCCATTTCATCCGCGACCATACCGAAAAAAGTACTGGCATCGATGTGATCCTCTATATCGAGAACAACCGCCCTCTCTATGACATGGTCGAGACGGTCCTTTACGATATCGTCTCTCTCCCTGATGATCTCCTTTAACTCCGTCTCCAGAGTCCTGCTACTCAGCTCAAGAGGAGTGATCCTCTCGATAAGATGAAGCAGGGCAAACTCCCTGCCCGCCCTGATCCTGCCGTAGAACCAGTAGACGAACAGCCCGACGACCACGATCGCCAGACCGGAAACAAGAGCCGGCATTCCCATCCCGACGAGCATGACGCTGAACCCGATTATTCCGGCGATCTGTATCCATGGGTAGAGAGGGGACTTGAATACGGGCTTATAGTTCTGAAGCCTGCTCTCACGCAGGATTATCAGGGAGAGGCAGGACATCAGGTATGTCAGTATCAGAACGGCAGAAGCGGCCTTTACGAAGACCTCCAGTTTGAGGAATATGAAAAAGACCATCATTACTACCGTTATTCCAATCGAGACATACGGAGTCCGGAATCTCTTTCCCAACGCCGAGATCTTCACGGGCAGAAGACCGTCACGGCTCAGAGCCATAGGATATCTCGAAGCGGCCATTATCCCGGCATTGGCGGTCGATATGAAAGCCAGAATAGCAGCCCCACCCAGAATCATCCTTCCAGGAGTACCCATGAACGCAAACGCCCCGTCACTGATCGGTGTGAGAGAAGTCGACAGGGCCCCAGCGTCAAGGACTCCCGTCGTTACGAGGACAACGAGAAAATACAGGGCTGTGACAGTGACCAGGGAGAGGATCATTCCCAGCGGGATCACTCTGCCGGGATCCTTGACTTCCTCGGCCATACTCGCCACCTTCAGCAGGCCTCCGAACGATACGAAGATAAAACCAGCCGTCGAGACAGTCGCTCCCCATCCATTCGGAGTAAAAGGTTCGAGACGTGTCACGCTGATCGACGAGGCTCCACGAACGACGTAGTACAATAACGCCGATATCAGAAAAAACACGAGCACTCGCTGTATCCGGCTCGCCTCCTTCGTGCCGATCAGGTTGATGGCAGTAAATACTCCACAGAGTGCCAGCGCTGTAAGTCTCGCGTCGATATCTACAAATATCGACATGAACGCCGCCATACCGATAAGGGCAAAAACACTTTTAAGGGACAGAGAGAACCATGTCAACAACCCTTCCACAGTACCGACTGCCGGCCCCAGAGCTCTCTTGACATAAAAATATGTCCCACCCGCTTTCGGCATCGCGGATACGATCTCGGACTGGCTGAATACTCCAGCTATGGCTATCAGGCCAGCAAGAAGATATGAGATCATGACCGATGGGCCAGTCCTGGCAAAAGCAAGCCCCGGAAGGATAAAGAGCCCTGAACTTATCATTGCCCCGCTAGCGAGGCAGTAGACATCCAGAAGTCCCAACTCTCTTTTCAGCCTCATCTATCCCGCCTTTCAGTTTCCAGTGAATTCAAGCAGTTCGCTTGAGACCGCTTCGGTCTCTTCATAACCCATAGCGATGATCTTCTTCGCCCTGTCGAAATCAAAATCCTGAAATCCACCCACTTCCGGATTTATCATGAAATGTGGCCCCGCTTTCAATTCGTTGTGGGCGAGCACCCTCGATGTGACTATGGCGATGCTGTCGGTAAAAGCGTCAACAAGATTCCGTCTCCTCTTTCGTTCCCTGTCCCCGGCCACTGAATCGATCCATTTTCTGGCATTGAACGACGACATCAGGGGGTTCTTTTCGATACTGTCCCTGACCCAGCCATCGAGCTTTTCGACAAGCCCGATATGACCCGCTTCGTGTGACATCCGGTCCGTAAAGACCGATCTCGAAGCGTTGACTCCTATTACCCTGTCAGCCCCCAGTTCCTTGGCAAGATCCAGGGGGACAGGATTGACCAGTTCTCCATCGACCAGGTGTCTGCCCAGGATTTCGACGGGGGGAAAGACTCCCGGGATACAGGCCGAGGCGCTCATCGCAGCGACAAGGTCTCCTTCCTTGAAGACAAACTCCCTGCCCGAATCCAGATCGGCGGCGATACAGGCAAAGGGGATCGAAAGGTCCTCTATCTTCTTGGTGCCAAGATCGACTCTGAGCATCGCTTCGATCTTTTCCCATTCAAGGACACTCTTGCCACGGAATGACAACCTGAAAGCCTTGAGGAATTCGAGCCATCCCATGCTCAGAGCTATTTCCTTCATGTGTTCTGGCGAGAATCCTGCGGCATAGGCTCCACCGATGATCGCGCCTATGGAAGTCCCCGCCACACAATTGACTTCGATACCGTGTTCCTTCAACCAGAGAAGTACACCTATCTCACAAAGTCCCCTTGCTCCGCCAGACCCAAGGGCGAGCCCTATTTTCTTCTTCATCCTGTTACCTGCCGTTCTTCCATCGGCTACCCGGCCCCTTGATCCTCAACAGGTCCGGCCGCTTTACCATGAGATAGAGAAAGGCCCCTGTCAGGCTCAATAACCCCGCGATCAATAATGGTTGTGCCGCAAGCAGGCTCGGCTTGATCATAACTGAGATGACGACTCCGGACATCGCCCCTCCAAGGTGGGCCTCATGCCCGATATTGCCGAGTCCCGACCTGATACCGTATACGGACACGAATATGAACAGTATCCCGAATAGCCAGGATGGGATTGCAAAGGGAAGAAAGAGGATCGAGATCGCGCTGCCCGGAAACATTATCACACTGGAGTATATCACGCCGCAAACCGCCCCCGAGGCGCCTACCGCGCGGTAGCCGGGATCGTTCCTGTGTATGTAAAGAGCCATCAGGTTTCCGGCGAAAAGGCTTCCGAAGTAAACTACAAGATATGCGCCAAACCCGAATACCGTTCCCACCCCGACACTGAACGAATAGAGCGCGATCATATTGAACATCAGGTGCCCTATATTGGCATGAAGAAACCCCGATGTGAGCACCCTGATATATTCTCTTCCGCCCAGTATCCTTCCTGTATTGAACAGATACCTCTCGAAGAAAGTCTTGTTACTGAACCCCTTCCAGGAAAATATCACATTCGCGATGATCAACATTATCGTAAAAGCTTCATTTGCCGATTCCACAGACTACGACCTCCCCCTCGCGTCTCTCCCTCCAGAGACGCCTGATACCGTCTCATGCCGGAAGCCGGCAGACTTTCCTGTTATGATCATATGGAGAGCCCGCCCCTTGAAATATCCTTTATTTTTTTCCTGAATTCATCTATTCCCGCTTCCGGGACTGAACCTTTGATCTCTACTTCGTCAGCGAATCTGATGTCAGTGATCTCTCCACCAGCTTCCCCTATAGCTTCCGTCACCGGACGCTGAAGTCTGTAAGGCACGTTCAGTCCGAAGTCGATACTGACCACAAGCTCCCGTACTTTCAGCGCCGAGAGTACCGCTTTCGCGCAGTCACCATAAGCCTTCACCAACCCCCCCGTACCAAGTTTTGTGCCTCCGAAATATCGGATGATCATGACCAGGACGTTTACTATCCCACTTCCCTTCAAAACTTCCATAACAGGCCTGCCGGCGGTGCCCTTCGGTTCACCATCATCGCTCATACCAGATATCTCGCTCTTCTCACCTCCGGTTATAAAAGCATATACTACGTGTGTACAGCCTGCATACTTTTCACGCGTCTCACGTATGATATTTCTGGCCTGCTCAGGATCTTCCGCCGTTACGGCAAGGCCGATGAACTTCGAATTCCTGACGCTCAACTCTCTCTCGCACTGGCCGTCCGGAATGTATCTTGTACCTGACATCGAGCGAACCATCCCCGGAACAAGAATATCTATTGCTTGTATCAGGGTTTTCATACTATGTATTAAAGAACGGGCGTTCAAGCTTTGTTTTCGAAACCAGCATCATTGATTCTACTATAACAGTGGAGGTATCTGGTATGACAGACGTAGTAAAGAGATTTCTGGATTATGTCGGAATCGACACGAAATCGAACGAGGAATCGACTTCTGTTCCCAGCACTGAGATCCAGTTCGATCTGGCCAGGAAACTTGTCGAGGAACTCAAGAGCCTCGGCCTCGAAGATGCCGAGGTCGATGACAAATGTTATATAATGGCGACGCTTCCCTCCAACATGGATACCGACAATCCCGTGATCGGGTTTATCGCACATATGGACACGAGTCCCGATATGTCGGGAACAGACGTCAAACCACAGATAATAGAGAATTACGATGGTGGAGATATAGTTCTCAATAAAAAGGAAAACATCATCCTCTCCCCGGATGATTTCCCCGAACTTGGATACTACGTGGGACAGACCCTGATCACCACGGACGGTACTACCCTCCTGGGAGGCGATGACAAAGCCGGCATCGCGGAGATCATGACTGCACTCGATCAACTGAAAGACGACCCGAAGATCAAGCACGGCACGATAAAGATAGGATTCACCCCTGACGAGGAGATCGGCAGGGGCGCTGACCATTTCGACGTTAAGAAATTTGGCGCCGACCTGGCCTATACTCTTGATGGCGGCAGGATCGGCGAGCTCGAATTCGAGAACTTCAACGCGGCGAAAGCGACTGTAAACGTCAAGGGCAGGAACGTCCATCCTGGCTACGCGAAAAACAAGATGATCAACTCGATGCTTATCGCCAGGGAATTCGATTCGATGCTTCCTCCGAACCAGACTCCCTTTTATACGGAGGGGTACGAAGGGTTCTTCCATCTGATCAGCATGACAGGTGAGGTCGAGAACACAAAATTCGTCTATATCGTCAGGGACCATGATATGGACAAGTTCAAGGCCAAGAAAGTACTGATGGAGAAGATCGCCGGGTTCCTCAACGAAAAGCATGGTGAGAATACCGTGGAACTGATCCTCGAGGACCAGTACTACAATATGCGTGAAAAGATCGAGCCTGTGATGCACGTCATCGAT
>JAHOYU010000215.1 GCA_019038625.1 Candidatus Latescibacterota bacterium
ACCTAAAGCCCTATCCCTTTGATTTCTTTGAGTATAAGTGGTGGGCAATACTGATGTCGAGGGTGTGGTATGCTAGTTCGTATTCTGCGATGAGTATCAGCATAATTATTCACAGTTAAGAGCGAGACACCCGACCACCCCACCAACATGGGGTCCCCCCGACGCTCGATTGGGTCGGTTAGCGTCGCTTGTGGATGTACCGGGATCCGGTGCTGAGGGTGTGCAAATCATGACTGCCTACATCATCGTTATGACTGTCAACAAATAATGACACATTGCCTTCGACAATGACGTACCGATTTATTATTGGCGAGGGACAGGGCGGTATAATTCTAAGGTCTATGTTAGAATAGAAGCGAATGTGCCCTGTAGGGTCAAGGATATTACAATGTCTAATCTAATGCTACATTTATTCAATCAATTCTTATCCCTTCTAACTTATATATTTCAAAAGTTTGTCCAACAGAAAACGTAATTGCACGTGGTCTTTCAAGATTATTTATCCGTATCACATAAATTTTATTACCATTTACATATAATTTTATTACATCACCTATTTTTTCAACACAGAACATAAATTCCTGATATTGTTTAGGTGGCTTGCTCCTAATATTCATTCCATTAAAAAAGATACTTCCATAGGATTCATGAAAAACAACTTCGATCTCGTTTCCAATTTTAAAATTAAAATTGTTTGAATTACCATATGATACGATAAACTTAAACATCCAGTTCTCAGGAAAATCTATGCTTGGTATAGCAAAACTGTATGGACCTTTTTTAAAATTAGTTAAACAATTGCCATCTTTCTTTATTTTGCTTTGGAGAACAGCCATTTTAACACCACCTATCCATCCATTTGGTAGCATTCCTTCTTCTATTTTTGAAAAATCCTCGTAAAAGAATATATTGTCGTCCTGCATCGAACTATTTTCAGTATTTACAACTTTCTGCATGTGAACTTTCTTTGAACCATCACTTATCAATATTTTTCCCATTAAGATTTCAATACTTGAATCTTTCGGCAGAGTAACTGCGGCAACAGAAAATACAGATCCTGTCTCCGTAGCAATCAACCGAGAATTGATCCTGACCCTCTGCCCTAAATCGGTTATTGTACCGGTTGCAATGGCGTCAACTCCGAGCAACCGTCCCAATTCTTTAGCAGTCGATTCATCAACTAGCCCGCTGGTTGCCAACTCATGCTCTGCCATAACCCGGTTCAACATTTCGCGCTCGACTACTCGAAACGAACCGGTCTTATAGAGCCGCGTTATCATTTCTTCTGCAAGGAATCCTCCGAACTCTGTTACGGTACCGTCAAGATTCTGGAACTGTACTACCGCGATCTGCGATGCTTGTTGAGTTTTTAATCCTTCCACGATCTGATCGACAAGGCTGATAAATCCACTTTCGAGTGGATCTGTTGTCTGAGGGACTTCCAGTTTCTGTATATCAGTATTTGCAGCTTTCACCTTCGATGCAGGTCTACATCCTACGAGAACGAAAATCATAAGAATCGGCGCCAGAGTCATCAAATACTTCTTCATGTACGTCCCTTCGATAGTTTTGAAAGAGTTCCACTAAATAGTGATCGCTATATTTACTCTACTCCGAAATGTTGCCCAGAAAGGAATACAGCCAACTTTGGGCTGAATTCGTTTGTCAATACACTACGAGCCTTACGGAGAAATCTTTCCTGCGCGGCCTCCCGGGACTTGTGTCCCACTAGGTCTGGTATTTCTACAAGTTCTTCTTTGTGTGACAATCCCAAATTGGCTAAATACTTTGTTATCGATTGCCACTTAGGGCTAGGCTACCACAAACTCGACACAACATTCAAATTCCTTTTTCTTGCTAATCATCAAGCTCTGTATATTCCCTGTTATATCAGATCAATATTTCAGCTTGATATAGTTATCTAAATATTGTACGGTCCACATTCCACAATACACGGAGTTAATCAGGACCATTTTTTACAGTTGGATTGACGCGTGATAGTCAGGGGGCCATGAAGATGAATCATCATAGTGTTGTGGGTACAGTAATCTCAGAGAATATTCGGACTCTTGCAAGCGGTCTTTGCAGAAGGATTTTTCGGAGACGTAACCTGGGCTTGCTCCCCTTGCTCGCGTTCCTTAGTGCCCATGCATCTGCCCAGGACACATTCGATGACCAAACCACAGAGTTCGAACGAGCGTTCCAGACCCAATCGACGGAGTTCGATAGTACAAATAATGCAATGGAGGGTGAGTGGCTCGTCTGGATGCGTGCCGACTCCCTCGCCTTCGCTCGGTTTCGGACCGAGATCGTGGCTCGGTGGGGGGACTACCGCGGTACTACGAAAAAGGACTGGGTCGAATATTCGGACGACTTCTTTACACGCACGGTCGTGGATTTCGAGGAAGGCACCGCAACGATTGATGTGTTGGTTCCGACCTCAGTCGATTCTGCAGCGGTCATCGGTCGATTACGCACAGCGGTAGCTACCTTGATCCTCAATCCAGGCAAGACAATGGACTACAAGGTGCTTGATCAATCACCCCGACCTCTGGGCCAACGTGCTATCCTCGCCGACCAATTGGCCGGGCCGGACGGTGAACTCGTCACTTCTGAGACTGCCGAAACGTTTGCCAGAAACATTGTTTCGCCCGAAGCGGTGACCTCCACCACCGTCATATCCGGAGACGGAATTGCCCGCATCAAGGTCTCTGTCACGACTTCCCTGGTACCAGACCACTTGCGCGTACGAGCCAAGAAGTACATTGAAACGGTACGCAGGCACGCAGACCGCTACGGACTGGACACTCGCCTGATCCTGGCCCTCATCCATACCGAATCCTATTTCAACCCAAAGGCTCGTTCTCCCGTACCCGCCTTTGGATTGATGCAACTAGTGCCTTCGAGTGGAGGACGCGACGCCTATGAATTTGTGACCGGAAAGGCCGCCGACCCCTTGCCAAATTATCTCTACAATCCGGATCTCAACATCGAATTGGGTTGTGCATACCTTTCGGTTATCAAGGATCGATACTTGGCTGGGATCGAGAATCTGCAAAGCCGTCTTTACTGCACAATCTGTGCCTACAACACGGGGGCGGGCAACGTTAGCCGCGCATTCTCGGGTACCAACCGTGTAAAACTTGCTATTCCCAAAATCAACACTATGTCCCCGGACCAGGTTCTCTCGGTGCTCAAGGCCGATCTACCCTACAAAGAGACGAGACGATACATAGAGAATGTCCTTAATCGTGTTAAGTATTATAATGAGTGGAAAAACTAACCCGCAAACCTCATCGAAGCAAAGGAGCTCGAAATGAAGCAGATTTTAGGCATGATTGCCTTGCTAACCATCACAATGGCCCTCGCAGGTTGTGGCGGTACGAAGACCGTCGAACTTGACCAACTCGCCGCAGAAGACGTCAGGCCACCCGATTGGTACGTAAATCCTCCCAAAGACGGAGACTTCCTGTATGCTGTTGCTACATCCACAAGTATGGATGTACAGGTGTCCGTTGACAAGGCAACCTTGATGTGCCGCGAGGAACTTGGTAAAAGGATAGCATTGAAACTTCGCGGCATTGAAAACAACTTCGAAGAGGAGACGGGATTCCTGATGGATGCCGAACTGAAAACGGCATATAAATCTGCAGTAAACGCCATTACCGAACAGACCCTCAGAGGAACTCGAGCAAAGAAGAAGCACCTCGTACATGAGGGCGAGCTCTGGCGGGCATACATCCTGATGGAACTCCCTGTGGATCAGATTCAACAGGAAATCATCACAGGAGTAAAGGGTCATGAGGGGCTGCTCGACAGGCTCGGTGAAACGGCGACATTTAAGGAGATTGGGGGTTGATCAAGTATCAATAGCCGCATTCTCATGAACGAGGGATAACTTTATGGCCAAGTTAAGAACATATGCCGAATTAAAATCCATTTATTCAGTCCTGCTAATCATTGCTGTATCGATTTGGACTTATTCGTGCGCCCCGACCAAGCGAACACCAGTGTCTCTGACTACACACCCCTTGCCCTCACAAGCGAAGGCACAACCATCAGAGATCGAACCGATATCTTCAGCAACCAAATTACGAAATGCCGCTTCACTTATCACTAACGACTTGGCTGCGGCCTTTTCTCAGGATGAGAAATTGAAGGTAGTTATCATGCCATTCAGCGAAATGGACGGCATGACGGTCAATTACCTCGGGTCTTATCTCTCTGACAAGATTAACAATGAGCTGGTTGTTGCCGCACCACAACTCGATGTTCTGGAACGTAGTCGCATCGAGGACGTCATAAATGAACTGGAACTCGGCATGTCTGGCTTGCTCGATGATGCAACCGTCCAGGAGGCAGGCCGGGCTTTGGGCGCCGATGTGATCATTGTGGGTTCCCTCGCAGTAATCGGCCGCCGTGATCTGGAGGGTTCAGAGATAGAGATTAACGTACGAGTTATTTCGATCAGTCTGATGAAAGCTGTAGCCTCCTCCAGCCACTCGCTCCTACCCGATGTAGCCATCTGGGACATGATGGATCGCCAGATGTCTGGACAAGGACTCCGGAAGACAGGATCCGGCCGAAGTTCGAGTAGAGGTAGTGGCTTCGTGGACGACTTTAATCCATCGACTGTCAAGTATAGATTCTTTAATCCATATACCGGGCACGCGATGGGTAAATACATCCTAAACGACGATGCTGGATGGCTGGAGATCCGAAGCGCCGACAACACGGGGCTCGGCTTCAGTACGAACCTCTCGGCGCCGACGAAAACCGGCAAGATTACCGTCACCTTCACCCCAACATGGGTCTTCCCGGATTCCGGACAGATCGCCATCACAGTAACCTCAACACGCGGCGACGGGTACCACTTCCTCTTTCCTAAGTCACATTACAAATCGGGGCTTTTTTATATTATTGGGGGTAATCAACAGCTGATCTGGGATCGGAAGGGAGATTCCTTCGGACTCAATCAGAAACACACTATGACTTTGGAATACTCACCTGAAAGAATTGTTGGTCTGTTTGACGGTGTGAAGATTTTCGATGCTCGCAACAACCACGACTTCACTGTCGAGACATTCACGATCAGTACATTTCAGATGAATTGTTGTATCGAGTTGCTGGAGATCAACTAACGGATACCGCGGAGGCAGAGCGATGGATCACAGAACAACAACAATAAACTGGTTGCGGATGCAATCAACTCGTTGCATCTCCGCTCAACTTACAGCTATGATCGTCTTGTCAACATTGATAGTTTCTGTAGTTCCGGCACGCACCCAGACTGCCCGACCTGCGTGGGTCGAAGATCCTACTCTGGAATACCCACCCAGCGAGTACCTTGTCGGTGTCGGTTCCGGAGAATCTGAAGAGATCGCGATTGAAAACGCACGAGCAAATCTTGCTGCCGGGTTCCGTGCACACATCCGCTCCCAAATGCAAGTAGAAGACGAGGTTACCGAGACCTTCACCCCAAAAAGCAATACCTTCAATCGTGCGACCCGGACTAAACGTTCGATCGTGGTGGAAACGAGCGAGAATCTGGCCAATGTCACGCTGGGCGGCCAATGGTTCGAGGAGACATCCGGACGCCATCACGCCCTTGTATTCATTAAGCGGGATGAGGCCGAACAGACAATCGGTGCCGATATCTATAGCCGCCTCGCACAGATCAGTGAACTTCTGGATTGCAATGGCCGTTATCCGGCTGTACTCACAGAATATGCCGGAGCCGCCAAGGCTGTGGCTCTTTACCGTGAGTACGAGGCTCTCAGCGCCCAACTACGGGTTGTGAGCGAGGGACGGTTGGGGGAAATCGACGCAGGTCTGGGATCGCAAGTGGCCAACTGGTTTTCCAAAACAGGCAACAGCCTGACGCTGACAATAGTGGCAGCACCCCAAAATCTAACATCGTCCCTTCGCAACGCTCTTCTGAACGCAGGTTTTACAGTAGTCATTGAACACGCACTGTTCACAGCCGAACTTATCTATGTAACGAGCCCGACACCCTACTCGATTCCTTTTGTATTCGAAGACTGGGAAATGTCTTTACGGATACGTCACACCAACGACGGATCCGAGGTGTTTACTCTGAACTGGTTTAACCGCGCCGGTCACAAATCCCGGAAAGCAGCTCAGGAACGATGTCTCCGCGAAGCACGTAAGATTCTTAATGATTCGCTCAGCGTGGAATTGGAAGCCTTCCTGGCCGATCAGTAGGAGAGATAACAGTCGGCACCGAGCGCCCGACCGACAGGAACAATGGAAAGGAAATTGAGTAATCCATGACCGTCGAAAGGAATCGCCATCATGAATAACCTGCGGGGAATTGCAACATTGACCTCCTCCCTTTAAACTCAACCAGTCCCAAAACAATTAATCTAAATTACTACTGGGCTCCCCCCCCATCTCCCCCACGATCCTGCCCCTTCACAAAATGGTGCCCTCCCGGTGCCCCCGCATGCTCCATAGG
>JAHOYU010000216.1 GCA_019038625.1 Candidatus Latescibacterota bacterium
ACTCAATTGTTTACCGCCGCAACCCACGACGGTCAAAGGGGACCCGTATTTGTCCTTTGGACTACGTCGTGATGAGGGCAGCTTTTCGAATGATACCGAACCATAAACGATGTTATTTGATATTTTTTTACATCAGTATTGTCGATGATGGGTAAGCGGGAGGCAAGGAAAAAGGCGTGGCAATTGGGAACTGGGAATTGGCAATTGACGACAGCGAACGGCGTCGCTCCGCGATAAGCCAAAGCGGCGAGAGCTCACCGCATCCAAATTACGACAACGGCAATGCGTGAATGAATCCATCTTTGCGTTCTTCCGTCTTTGTCTTCCAGGCTACGTCGTGGTTTACAGCGGGTTTAAGTATTGAGTTTACACTTTTGAACGTAAAACGTCTTTCGGACTTTTCAAGCCCGACGAATTGCTAAACCGCAAGCGGCTGATGTGCGGCCGCTTGCGGCTTGGCAGGTTCTTTTGCGGTTTGACGCGGGAGTTGGCGGTATGTAGAATCGGCAGTCAGCGAGATTAACAAACGACACCTCGGGCGGAAACGCCCGCTGGGGAATATCATGGCGCGGGCGATTGTCATTGCACATCATCTGATTCTTACCGCTTACGGATGGTGGTTGCCTAACGATCCGCGAGGGAGTTGCTCGCGGACTGTCGGGATCAACGTTATCGCCGAACTTGGCGAGCTTCATCAGGGGCGTCGGAGAGTGCAGCCCCCGTCGGCTGAGATTCGCGAGTTCTACTCGCGGGCGGGAGATGTGCTCAGCTTTGGGCTGGTGGAATTCAACACGTCGGAAATCCGCGAGATCGCGGCCGGGTTCGCCGAGGCGGTAAGTCGACATCGCTACACCTGTTACGCGTGCGCTGTCATGCCCGATCACGTACACCTGATAATCCGCAAACACAAGGACAAAGCTGAACAGATGATCGAGAATGTCCAAGAGTCTTGCCGCTTGCGGCTTAGCGCTTCTGGTTCTCGACCGCCTGGGCATCCGGTTTGGGCCCGGTCTGGTTGGAAGGTGTTCCTGGACCATCCCGACGACATTCGGCGGACAATTCGCTACGTCCGCCAGAACCCGCTCAAACGCAGAATGCCCCATCAGGAATGGAAGTTTGTCACCGAATATGACGGTTGGCCCCTGCACGCGGGTCACGATCCCAACTCGCCATACGCAAGACGATTGCGGGAATGCTAAGCTTGTCTGCAGAGGCGCTAAGCCGCAAGCGGCGGACGGTGGATCGGGGGACATAATTATTGTCTTGGGGGATAGTGTGGTGCTGTTAAGTCGTTCTGTGGGCTC